>JANORI010000419.1:0-4718 GCA_031415235.1 Acidobacteriota bacterium
TCGTGGCTCCGCTACCAGGGTGGCGCCGTGACGGTGCGGCGCTACTGGGATCCGGCGGCCATCGCCGTGCGCGAGTGGCGGGACGACGACGCGGCCGAGGCGCTGCGCGCCGCGCTGCAGCGCGCGGTCACCAGCCAGCTCATGTCGGAGGTGCCGCTCGGCGCCTTCCTGTCGGGGGGCATCGACTCGAGCAGCATCGTCGCGCTCATGAGCCAGGGCGCCAGTCAGCCGGTGCGCACCTTCAGCATGGGCTTCGAAGACGGCTCGTACAACGAACTGCCGTATGCGCGCGAGGTGGCCGAACTCTTCGGCACGCGGCACACGGAGCGGCTGGTCACGCCGCACATCGGCGAGCTCTTCGATCAGCTCATCCCGCATTTCGACGAGCCGTTCGCCGACGTGTCGCTGTTCCCGACCTTTCTGGTCTCGCGGCTGGCGCGCGAGCAAGTCACGGTGGCCCTCTCGGGCGATGGCGGCGACGAACTCTTTGGCGGCTACGACACCTACGAAGCGCAGGCGCTGGCCGCCAGGTTCCAGGGCGTCGGCGCGCCCTTGGTGCCGGTGCTCGCCGCCGTGGGGGCCGCACTGCCACCGACCGGCGCCAAGAAGGGCGTGGTCAACAAGTTCAAGCGCTTTATAGGCGGCGTGGCCACGGCGCCGGCCGACCTCGAGCACTATCGCTGGATGGTGCACCTCGGGGCCCGCCAGCGCGCGCGGCTCTATACGCCGGCCTTGCAGGCGGCGCTCGCCAGCAGTGACCCGTATGCGCCGGTGCGCGAGGTGCTGGCGCGCGGGCGGGGCGATGACGCGCTCAACCGCCAGCTCTTCGCCGACCTCACGCTCTACCTGGCCGACGACATCCTGGTGAAGGTCGATCGCATGGCCATGGCCACCTCGCTCGAGACCCGCGCGCCCTTCCTCGACGTGGACGTGATGGAGCTGGCCTTTTCGATGCCCGGCCACCTCAAGATCCGCCATGGCTCGCGCAAGCACGTGCTGAAGCACGCGATGCGCGGCGCGCTGCCCGATCGCATCCTGCATCGCAAGAAGGAAGGCTTCAGCATCCCGCTGAAGAACTGGTTGCGGCGTGACCTGCAGCCGCTGATGCGCGAGCTGCTCTCGCCCGCGCGCATGGCGCGCCGCGGTTTGTTCGAGCCGGCAGAAGTAACGGCGCTGGTCGAGGCGCATGTGGCGGGTCGCGAGAACCACGCGCACACGCTCTTCCCGCTCATGGTCTTCGAGCGCTGGGCTGACGCGCACCTGCGCTAGGTGAGGACCTCAGGTGGCCGGATAGCCCGCCCGCACCGCGGTGATCTCGGCGTCGATCCGCGGCGCCGACCACCCCAGCTCGACCGCCAGCACGCGCGCGGCGCTGCCCACGGCGACATCACCGGGATAGCCGGCCGAGCCCGCCTCGGTACGGCGCAGCAGCGCATCCGAGAGCGTGCGGGCGGATTCCACACGCACGGCGTGGAGGAGTTCGGCCCGCGTCACCGCACAGGTGGCGTCCATCGGCGTCGCCAGGTCCGGCGTGGCGGCGATGAGCGCGGTCACTTCGCCGTGCGCCGTCCCGTAGGTCTGCGCCAGCCGGCTGCGCAATTCGGCCGTCGTGCCGGGCGCGTCGGCGCGGCGGGCCTCGTCGAGCAGCGCGCCGATGGAGGCCTGGGGAGCGCCAGACAGGCGCGCCGTCCCGGTGACGCGCGGGCCCGGCGCGCGGTCGAGCTGTCGCATCACGGCATCCACGGCCGCCGCCGCGGTGTCGCCCGCCGTGGTGTAGCGCACGCTGAAGATCGACAGCAGCCCCGGATGCCCGGAGACCGCATGATTGACCACGGCGCTCTCCTTGAGCAGCGCCACCGGGGCGGCGACCGCCGACACTATCGGCAGCAGACCGCGATGGACGAGGCGGACCGACGCGGTCGTGAGGCGCGCGCCCGGAAACGCGACGCGGGCCGCGCCGAGCAGTTGCTCGACGTGGGCGGGCGTGCCGTGAGGGAGGTCGGCGCCGCCGTCGTGCGGGTCGTGGCTGGTGCCGACGATCGAGACGTCGCGCCACGGCACCACGAACAGGAAACGGCCGTCGACCACGCCGCCACAGGCGTGCGTGCCGGTCACGCGGTCGACCACGAGATTCATCGCCCGTGACAACCGCGCCGCGGGTATCGCGACTGCGCCGCCGCACAGCGTGGTCAGCAGCTCGCCGGCCCACGGCCCGGCGGCGTTCAGCACGGCGCGGGCACGGACGTCGAAGCGCGACCCGCCCTCGGCGTCATCGACCGTCGCCCCCGTGACCCGGGTGCCGTCGCGCAGCAGCGAACGCGCCGCCACGTAGTTGGCCGTCACGGCGCCGGCGGCGACCGCCGATCGCACCGCGGAGATCAGAAGGCGCTCGGACTGGCGTATCTGGTAGTCGAACCAGACTGCGCCGCCGGTCACCCTGGCGCCATCGATGATCGGGTTGAGCGCGAGGCACTCGTCGCGAGACACCACGCGGCCGCGCGGCAGGTGCAGCGCTGGATCGGCCAGGCCGGTGTGGCGATCGATGGCCACGGCATCGTTGATGGCCAGGGCCACGCGCATGGCCATGGCGTTGCGCACCGGATGGCGGTAGGTCGGCACGCAGAAGGGCAGCGGTTGCACCAGATGCGGCGCCATCCGCGCCATCGCCCGGCGCTCGCGGATGAACAGGCGCATCTGCCGGCCGTTGAGGCTCTGCAGGGAACGCAGCCCGCCGTGCAGGGTCTTCAGGCTGTTGAAGGAGGTGCCGCCGCCGTAGTCGGCGCGGTCGATGAGGGCGACGGTCAGACCGCGTGCGGCGGCCTCCCAGGCGGCCAGTGCGCCGTAGATACCGGAGCCCACCACGAGCAGGTCGAACGTGGTGTCCGCGAGTCGTCGGAGGTCGCGCGGGATCACTGCCCGGCATTGTACGATAGGGGGACTGTGACGACCGACGCAATCCGCCGCTACTGGAACGAACGCATCCACGACCTCGAGATGACCACGCATCCCGTGGGCACGCGCGAGTTCTTCGCCGACCTCGATGACTACCGCTTCGACAAGCTCCGCTACCTGCCCGAGCTCGTCGACTTCGGCGGCTTCCGCGGCCAGCGCCTGCTCGAAGTGGGCTGCGGCATCGGCACCGACCTGGCGCGCTTCGCCGGCGGCGGGGCGGTGGTCACGGGCGTGGACCTCTCGCATACTGCCATCGACCTGGCCACGAAGAACTTCGCCGGACTGGGTCTGACCGGCGACCTGCGCGTGGGTGACGGAGAAGCGCTGCCGTTTGCGGACGCGACCTTTGACGTCGTCTACGGCCACGGCGTGCTGCAGTACGCGGCTGCTCCCGAGCGCATCATCGCCGAGGCCCACCGCGTCCTGAAGCCCGGGGGCCGCGGGATCTTCATGGTCTACAACCGGGTCTCGTGGCTGAACGGGCTCTCGAAGGTGATGAAGGTGCCGCTCGAGCACGAGGACGCGCCGGTGCTGAAGAAATACTCGAGCGGCGAGTACCGGGCGCTGCTGTCGCCGTTTGCCGACACCCGCATCGTGCCGGAACGGTTTCCCGTCAAGTCGCGCCTCCACGGTGGCTGGAAGGGCGTGGCGTTCAACGGCCTGTTCGTGGGCACGTTCAACGTGCTGCCGCGGGCCTGGGTCCGGCCGCTCGGCTGGCACCTGATGGCGTTTTGCCGCAAGTAGGCGTACACTCAAGGGTTAGATGGCACAGATCTACGCGGCTAAGTATCTCGCCAAGGCGGCGCTCAGCGCGCCCAGAGACATGGTCAAGGCGGTGGTGGGCAAGTACACCCCGCTCCATCCCACGGTCTTCATCTTCCATTGCACGTTTGTCTGCGACGCCCGCTGCGAGATGTGCAGCAACTGGACGCGTGGCAACCGCAAGGAAGACATGTCGCTCGGGGAAATCGAGCGCGCCTTCAGCTCACCGCTCTGGAGTCAGATCGAGAACGCCAGCCTCTCAGGCGGCGAGCCGACCACGCGGAACGACATGGTCGAGATCTGCCGCCTGATGATCGACAAGTTCCCGAAACTGCGAAAACTCACGATCAACACCACCGGGCTCACCCCTCAGCGCGCCATCCCGATGCTGACCAAGGTCGTCGAGATGTGTCACGAGCGCAACGTGATCTTCTCGACGCGCGTGTCGGTCGACGGCGTGGGCGACATGCACGGCGACGTGCGCAACGTGCGCAAGGCGTTCGAGAAGGCCGGCAAGACCATCACAGCGATGCAGGAGCTGCAGAAGAAGTACCGCTTCAATTTCGGAATTTCGTCAACGATTTTCTCCAAGAACCTCGGCGACGCCGACAACATCCTGGCCTGGGCGAAGAAGGAAAAGCTCGACATCGTGTTCAACATGGTGCGGTTCACCGACGCCATGCTGGGCAACAGCCAGCTTGAAAGCACGTTGAAGCCGATGGGCCTCGAAGAGCAGACCATGCGCCGGTTCTTCATGGACCGCGTGCGTCAGGACCCGTTGCTCGACGGCCAGAACTACATTTACATGCACTACGCCGACATGATCGCCAACGGCTACCACCGTCTGACGCCGTGCCCGTTCCAGACCCAGGGCGTGATGTTGAACCCCAACGGCGACCTGTTCTTCTGCGAACTGAGCGAGATCATGGGCAACGTCACCCAGGAAGACGCCGAGACCATTTACTTCCGCGAAGCGTCCCAGGCGCATCGCCGCGAGATTCGCG
>JANORI010000420.1:0-17695 GCA_031415235.1 Acidobacteriota bacterium
GACTGACCTCGCGACGCACGCGACGCACGACGAGCTCGGGCTGCATTACTACGGTGAGGACGGGCCCGACGCCGCCCGCGTCGCGGCCCACGTGAGCGCCTGCGCCACGTGCCAGGCCAGCCTCGAACAGCTTCGGCAGACGCTTGCGCTCGTGGACACGGCGCCCGAAGGTGAGCCGCCCGCCGGCTACGAAGCCACGCTCTGGGCGCGACTGCAGGATCAGCTCGAGGCACCGCAGCCGTGGTGGCGGCGGCTGACCAGCGACGGCCCGGTGCGCTGGGCCATGGCCGGCACCCTGGCGGCCGTGCTGGTGGGCGCGTTCCTGGCCGGATGGCTCGCCCGCGAGGTGGCCGCACCCCCGCCGGCGCCGACCGAGGCCAGCGCGGCGCCCGTGCGCACGCGTGTGCTCATCGTGGCGGTCGGCGATCACCTGGAACGCACGCAGATGGTGTTGTCCGACGTGCTGAACACCGGCGATTTGACCGGGGCCGAGCTGGTCAGCGATCGCGCCCGCGCCGCCGACCTGGTCAGCGCCAATCGCCTCTTCCGGCAAAGTGCCGCACTCGCCGGCGACGCCTCGATGGACGAGGTGCTCGAAGACCTGGAACGCGTGCTCGTCGAAATCGCCAACGCGCCCGCCGATTTGTCTGCCGCCGAACTCGACGCCTTACGCGAGCGCATCGAACGGCGCGGGCTCGTGTTCCGGGTACGCGTGCTGAGCGACGACCTGCGCGCGCGTCAACAGGACGCCCCCACCGTTCCGACAAAAGGAAGCACATCATGAAGACAGTCAGCCGCATTGGTCTCTGCCTGGGCGTGCTCGCCGCCGCCCGTCCCGTGGCCGGGCAGTCGCTGGAGGCGTCCTCGGCAGCGGTCTGGACGTGGGAGAGCGGCGCGCAGGCGCGTGACGACCAGGCGCGGGAGCGCGAGCTGCGCGACTACGAGCGGGCGCAGCGTTCGATCGAGCGCGACGAGTGGTCGGAAGCCGTGGCGCAGTTCCAGGCCATTGCGGCCGCCGCCGGGGCGCGCGCCGACGCGGCACTCTACTGGAAGGCCTACGCGCTCGACAAGCTGGGGCAGCGCGCCGAGGCGCTCACGGCCGTAGCCGATCTGACCAAGGCCTTTCCGAAGAGCCGCTGGCTGGGCGACGCGCGGGCCCTCGAGGTTCAGGTGCGGCAGCGTTCGGGGCAGGCCGTGCCGCTTGATGCGTCCGGCGACGAGGAGCTGAAGCTGCTGGCGTTGAACGCGCTGCAGCACTCGTCACCCGACCAGGCGATTCCCATGTTGCGGCAACTTCTGCAGGGCACGCAGTCGTTCAAGTTGAAGGACCGCGCGCTCTTCGTGCTGGCACAGAGCCGTTCGCCCGAGGCGCGCAAGATCCTCGAGGACGTGGCGCGCCAGGGCAATCCCGACCTGCAGCGTCGCGCCATCGACTACCTGGGCATGAACGGCACCGCCGAGAACCGCGTGGTGCTGGCCGAGGTGTATCGCACGTCGCCAGACGTGGACGTGAAGCGGCGCGTGCTGCGCGCCTACATGGTGTCGGGCGACCGGGCGCGCGTGCTCGAAGCCGCCACTGCGGAGCGCAACGACGAGCTGCGCGGCGAGGCCGTGCGGCAGCTCGGGGTGATGAACGCCCACGACGAGCTCTGGCAGCTCTATCAGAAGGAGCTGTCGGTGGCGGTGAAGCGGCAGATCCTGCAGGCGATGTTCGTGGGCGGCAACGCCACGCGCCTGATCGAACTGGCCAAGACCGAGCCGAACGCCGAACTGCGCCGCACGGCCGTGCGCAATCTGGGCCTGATGCGCACCTCGGCCACGGGCCAGGCGCTGGTCGAGATCTACACGTCGCAGAAGGAGGCCGAGGTGCGAAGCGCCGCGGTGCAGGGCCTGTTCGTGCAGAACAATGCCGAGGCACTCGTCACGCTGGCGCGCCGGGAATCCGATCCGGCCATGAAGAAGGAGCTCGTGCAGCGGCTGTCGCTCATGAGCAAGTCGAAGGTGGCGATGGACTACCTGATGGAAGTACTCGGAAAGTAGGAGGGCGTGATGCGAGTCCTGCTGGCAGTGGCCCTCGTCGCACTCGCACTCGCGCTTGCGCTTGCGCCGGCGCCTGCCGCGGCCCAAGCCCCGCTCCGGCCGGCCGTCACGAATGGCCAGGTCGTGGATCGGGCCCTGACCGGCGGCCTCGCCCAGACCATCGCGCAGGTGGCCAGCCGCGAGGCCGGCGTGACGTGGATCGGCTACGCCGTGCCCATGGTGGCTGGCGATCACCAGACATGCGATTCGAAAGATGGTGGCGTCCCGGTGCGGCTCGAACCCAGCGATACGCTCGTGGTGATGGTCCGCGTCGAGGCGGGGCATGTGGAACGCATCCGCGCGTTGTCGGCGAACTGCCGCATCGACGTGGGAGGACGCACGGTGCACTGGCTCACGGGCGTGCGACCGGCCGAGAGCGTGGCGTGGCTGGGGGACCGGGCCGCGGCCGCCCCGCCAGCCGTGGTCACGCGACGCGTGGTGGACGGCGCGCTGAGTGCGCTGGCGCTGCATGCTGAACCCGCGGCTCTCGACTGGCTGCTGCATGTGGCCCGCGCCGGCAGCACCACGCACGGGCGCGGTCAGGCACTGTTCTGGCTGTCGCAGCGGGCGGGGCAGCGGGCCATTGGCGCCATCGCCGAAGCCATCGAACGCGACCCGGATACCGAGGTGAAGCGCAAGGCCGTCTTCGCGCTCAGTCAATTGCCGGTCGACGACGGCGTGCCGCGCCTGATTCAAATCGCCCGCGCGCACTCGAACCCGGCGGTGCGCAAGCAGGCATTCTTCTGGCTGGGGCAGTCGAAGGACCCGCGCGCGTTGGCGTTCTTCGTCGAGGTGCTCGGCCGCTAGCAGGCGCGCAACGGCCGCGGCGGGCCGGCCGCGTTCTCGGCGATACTGAGCCGGGGGAACGCCATGGCGACAATCACGCGGCATGTCTACGTGCTGGCGGTGCCGAGTCTGGAGCGATCGGCCGCCTTCTACCGCGACGTGCTGGGCTTCGACGTGCACGAGATGGACGATCCGGGGTGGCGCCTGTTCGTCAAGGACGAGTGCCGCATCATGGCTGGTGAGTGTCCGGACGCGA
Organism: Acidobacteriota bacterium; assembly: GCA_031415235.1. Taxonomy (GTDB): domain Bacteria; phylum Acidobacteriota; class Vicinamibacteria; order Vicinamibacterales; family UBA2999; genus CADEFD01. The sequence continues at coordinate 3,122 of JANORI010000420.1, forward strand.
TGCCGGCCGGTGACCTCGGCGACCATTCCTACTTCGCCTACCTCGTGGTGGATGACGTGGACGAATATCACGCCCACGCGACCGCCGCGGGAGGCGAGGTGACCAAGGCGCTCTGCACCGAGCCCTGGGGCATGCGCGAGTTCGGCGTGCGCACGGTAGACGGCCACCGGATCATGGTGGGCGCTCCGGTGACGGGCTCCGGCTGACGCCCTGACTGCGGGAGCAGACGCGAGACGTATCTCTCGGTATACTGAAAAATCGCCGTGCCCGCCGAGTCCTCAGATATCCTTCCCGGTCTCTACGCCGCGTTCGCGTCCGTGGTGCTCTTTGTGATCATCACCGCCGTGTTCCTCGGTGCTACCACGATGGCGCAAGGCTCGCTGGCCCTGGGCGCTCTCGGATCTGGCGCCGTAGGCTTCTTCAGCGTGGCCCGCGGCCTGGCTGGACCGGTCGCCGGCACGATCCAGTTCTCGCGACCGTGGCTCTGGTTCACCGTGTGGGCAGCCGTTGGCCTCTACGATGGACGATACCAGCCCATGGTGGCCGCAGGCGCCCTGGCCGTTGGCATGTCGCTCAGCTACCTGCTCGGCGGCGGCCTCGCGCAGTGGCGCCGCAAGCGCTGACCTCGCTGCCATGGTCATCCGCTCCCACGTCGTCATCGGCGTCGCGGCGGTGGCCACGGCCGCTCTGCTGCTGACGGTGGCCGAACGCCGGACGCGCACCCACCTGGTCCAGGCCAGCTTCTGGTTCGACGGCGTCACGTTTCTCTCGCCCGAGTTGACGTCGCGCGGCGGTGGGCCGCTCACGGCCGGAGAGCAGGCCGCCGTCGAAGCCCTGGCTCACGAGGAGATCGCGCTCGCCTTCGCGCCGTGGCAGATCGACATCACTGGCGTGAGCGCGGCGCACTACCGGGTACGCGTGGTCCAGGCGCTTGGCCCGCGCCGCGGTCCCGGGGCGATGGCGGCGGCCGAATCGCGCGTCTTCGGGCCCTTCGGCGGCACTGGTGTGGTCAGCTTCAGTACGATGGCTGCGCTCGCCGTAGGCTATGCACCGGTCGGAACCTCGCGTGACGCGCTGGTCGCGGCTATCGGGCGGGGCATCGGCCGCGTCGCCGCGCACGAGCTCGCCCACCAGATCCTGCCGCTGAAGAACCTCCACGCCAGCCGCGACGAGTCGAGCTACGACTACGGGGCCGTGAACCGCACGAGTCAGTTCTACGGGGATGCGCATTGGGACCTGGCGCGGCCCTGGCTGGAAGCAGCGCTCGGACGCCGCGAGTCTCCGGCCGCTCGGTCCCCGTAGCGACACGGCTCGCAATCCACTACGATCGAGCGGCCATGCGTCGAATGACTCTCGAGCAACGCCTCGACCAGATGTCGGTAAAGATGGACCAGCGAGAGCTGAAGGTGGGCGACCGGTCCGTCACCTACGGCACCCTCGCGCCCAAGGCTGCGCCGCCAGAGCGTGGCTATCCGCTGGTCGTCGGCCTGCACTACGGCACCACACAGGAACCTGGACTGTCGCCCTACTTCGGGCTCGGCTATGTCGGGCAGCTGGTGTTTCCTGCGCTCGAGGACCTGAAGGCCGTCATCGTCGCGCCCGATGCGCCGGAATTCAGCTGGGCGCATCCGGCTAGCGAAGAGGCCGTGCTCGCCGTCGTCGCCGAGGTGAAGAAGACATTCGCCATCGATGCGAAACACACGCTCGTGACCGGCTTCAGCATGGGCGGGCAGGGCGCGTGGTATCTGGCCGCGACGCACCCGGAGATCTTTCGAGCGGCGATCCCGATGTCGGCCCTGCCGATCACGACGCCGGTGCGCTCGCGTGCCGAAGCGCAGGCCGCGCGCAAGGCGCTGGACACGAGCGCCGACTGGGCGACGCCACTGCTCAGGATGCCGTTGTACGTCATCCACAGCCGCGCGGATGAGACCGTGCCGGTCGAGCCTCTCGAGCAGGCCGTGCAGACGCTCAAGGGCCGCGGCGCCGACATCACGCTCACCCTCATCGACGAGGTGCCGCACCACATGGTGCCGGGCTTCATCGACGCGCTCGAGGCCGCCGCGCCGTGGGTGCGTGACGTCTGGGACAGGTAGGCCGTCGTCGATGACCCCTGAAGAGTTTCGCAAGCACGGCCACGCCGTGGTCGACTGGATTGCCGACTACCGCGCGCGCGTGCACGAACGCCCGGTGATGGCGCAGACCGCGCCCGGCGACATCAAGGCCCGCATGCCGGCCTCGCCGCCCGACCAGCCCGAGCCGTTCGAGGCGCTGCTCGCTGACCTCGACACGATTGTGGCGCCCGGTCTGTCGCATTGGCAGCATCCGTCGTTCTTCGGCTACTTCCCGTGTAACGGCACCCTCGCGAGCGTGCTTGGCGACTACGTGAGCACCGGCCTTGGCGTGCTGGGCCTGGCCTGGCAGTCGAGTCCCGCGCTCACCGAGGTGGAGGAAGTGACCACCGACTGGCTGCGCCAGATGGTGGGCCTGTCGGAGGCGTGGGAAGGAGTGATCCAGGACACGGCGTCCACCTGCACGCTGCTGGCGCTCATCTCGGCGCGTGAACGCGTCACGAGCTACGCGCTGGCGCGCGGCGGCCTGCAGGCCGAGCCGCAGGCGCTCGTGATCTACACCTCGGCCCAGGCGCACAGCTCGGTCGACAAGGCGGCCCTGCTGGCGGGCTTCGGCGCGGACAACATCCGCCATGTGGCGTGCGATGCGGCGTTTGCCATGCGCGTTGACGCGCTGGCCGAGGCGATGGCCGCCGATCGCGCGGCCGGCCGCGTGCCCTGCGCAGTGGTCGTCACGACCGGCACCACGACGACCACCGCGCTCGATCCCGTGAAGGCGGTGGCCGATGTGCTCGCCGGCACCGGGGTGTGGCTGCATCTCGACGCCGCCATGGCCGGCTCCGCCATGGTGCTGCCCGAGTGCCGGTGGATGTGGGACGGCGTGGAAGCGGCCGACTCGCTCGTTCTCAACCCGCACAAGTGGCTCGGCGCGGCCTTCGACTGCACGGTCTACTTCGTGCGCGACGCGCAGCACCTGGTGCGCGTGATGTCGACCAATCCCAGCTACCTGCAGTCGTCGGCCGACGGGCGGGTGAAGAACTACCGCGACTGGGGCATCCCGCTCGGCCGGCGCTTCCGCTCGCTGAAGCTGTGGTTCCTCATTCGCGAACAGGGCGTGAGCGGCCTGCAGACCCGCCTGCGCCGCGATCTCGAGAACGCCCGCTGGCTGGCGGCGCAGATCGCCGCCGCGCCGGGCTGGCGCGTGCTGGCGCCGGTGCCGCTGCAGACGCTGTGCGTGCGTCACGAGCCGCCCGGGCTCGCTGGAGAAGACCTGGACCGGCACACCCAGGCGTGGTGTGATCGCATCAACCGTTCGGGCGCCGCCTACCTCACCCCAGCGACCCTCGAGGGCCGCTGGATGGTGCGGGTGTCGGTGGGCGCCGAGCAGACCGAGCGCGCGCACGTGGCGCGCTTGTGGACCGTCATGCAGCACGAGGTGTCGCGATGAGCACGACCAAGGCCGTCTCCGAGTTCGCCACCGCCGCCCTGCGCGCCCAGCACGTGGCGCGCGGCGTGGCTGAGACCCACCCGTTCTTCGTGGCGCGCGCGGAAGGCACGCGCGTGTGGGATACCGAGGGACGCGAGTATCTCGACTTCATCGGCGGCATCGGCGTGCTCAACACGGGGCACTGCCATCCGCGCGTGATCGAGGCAGCCAAGCGGCAGCTCGACACCCTCATGCACACCTGCTTCCAGGTGGCGAGCTACGACGGCTACGTGGAGCTGGCGGCGCGCCTCAACGCGCTCGTGGCCGGCGGGCCCAACAAGACACTGTTGCTCTCGACTGGCGTCGAGGCCACCGAAAACGCCGTGAAGATCGCGCGCGCCTACACCAATCGCCCGGGCGTGATTGCCTTCAACGGCGCCTTTCACGGCCGCACGCTGATGGGCCTGACGCTCACCGCGTCGAGCACCGGCTACAAGCAGAACTTCGGCCCCTTCGCCTCCGAGGTCTATCACACGCCGTTCCCCTACGAGTACCGCGGCGTCTCGTCGGCCGATGCCCTGAAGGCCCTGCAGCAGCTCTTCGACTCGCGCGTGGCGCCGTCGCAGGTGGCCTGCGTCATCATCGAGCCGCAGCTCGGCGAGGGCGGCTTCGTGCCCGCGCCGGCGGCGTTCATGCGCGAACTGCGGCGGCTCTGCAGCGCGCACGGGATCGTGCTCATCATCGACGAGATTCAGACCGGCTTCGGCCGTACGGGCAAGATGTGGTCGTACGAGCACTACGACATCGACCCGGACCTGGTCACCATGGCCAAGAGCCTCGGCGGCGGGCTGCCGCTGTCGGCCGTGGTGGGGAAGGCAACCATCATGGACGCGCCGACGCCCGGTGGCCTGGGTGGCACCTTCGCCGGCAATCCCGTGGCGTGCGCGGCCGCACTCGCCGTGCTCGATGTGTTCGAGAACGAGCACGTGCTCGAACAGGCCATGCGCCAGGCGGCGGCGACCTCCGCGGCGCTGAAGGCGATCGCTGCCCGGCATCCGCAGATTGGCGACGTGCGCGGCCTGGGCGCGATGATGGCCATCGAGATCGTGCAGCCCGCTGACCGGGCGCCAGACATGACGAGTGCCGGCAAGATCGTGGACGTGGCGCGTTCGCGCGGCCTGCTGCTGCTGAAGTCGGGCACCTATAAGAACGTGATTCGTTTGCTCCCGCCGCTGACGACCCCGCCCGATGAACTGGCGCGGGGTCTCGATATCCTGGCCGCCGCGTGCCGCGAGGTGTTCGCATGAGCGCGACGTTCGATGTGCAGAATCCCGCCACCGGCGCGCGCGTGCAGAGTGTCGCAAACGCCGGGGCGGCCGAAGCGCGGGTGATGGCGAAGAAGGCGATTGATGCCTTCCCTGGCTGGCGCGACACCACCGCGTACGCGCGATCCGCGATCTTGCGTAAGTGGTTCAACCTGATGATCCAGGACGAAGACCACCTGGCTGCGCTGATGACGATGGAGATGGGGAAGCCCATCACCGAGTCGCGTGGTGAAGTGAAGTACGCGGCGGCCTTCGTCGAGTGGTACGCGGAGGAAGCCAAGCGCGTTTATGGCGAGACGGTGCCGAGCCAATTCGCCCACAAGCGTCTGCTCGTCCGTCCGCAGCCGGTAGGCCCGGTCTACGCCGTGACGCCGTGGAACTTCCCGGCGGCGATGGTCACGCGCAAGGCCGCGCCGGCCCTGGCGGCGGGCTGCACTGTGGTGCTGAAGCCGGCGGAGCAGTCGCCGCTCACCGCCCTTCGTCTCGAGGAGTTGTGGCGCGAGGCCGGGGGGCCGTCCGACGTGTTCCAGGTGCTCACGACCGCCGATCCGGCGGCCGTGTCGAGCGTGTTCTTCGACGACCCGGCCATCCGCAAGCTCACCTTCACCGGCAGCACCGAAGTCGGCGTGATGCTCGCCGCGCAGGCGGCCAAGACGGTCAAGCGGGTGTCGCTCGAGCTGGGCGGGCACGCGCCGTTTCTCGTGTTCGACGACGCCGACCTTGACGCCGCCGTGCGCGAGGTGGTGGCGTCGAAGTTCCGCAATACCGGCCAAACCTGCGTGTGCGCTAATCGCATCTACGTGCAGACGGGCATCTACGACGAGTTCTCGACGCGGCTGACCGCCGTGGTCAAGAGCCTGCGCGTAGGCGATCCCATGGACGCCGCGACCAACGTGGGTCCGCTCGTGGACCAGCATGGTCACGACAAAGTGTCCGCACACGTGCAGGACGCGCTTGGCAAGGGCGCGCGGGCGCTCGTAGGCGGCGAGTCGCGCGGCGGGCTCTTCTACAGTCCGACGGTGCTCGTGGATGTCGCGCCCGGGATGCGGATCCTGCAGGAAGAGACGTTTGGCCCCATCGCGCCACTGGTCAGGTTCACAAGCGACGCAGAAGCCGTGGCGCAGGCCAACGGCACGCCGTTCGGCCTGGCCGCATATCTGTGGACGCGCGACCTCACCCGGGCGTTTCGCGTGTCCGAGGCCCTCGACTTCGGTATCGTGGGCGTCAACGACGGCATGCCCTCGACGCCACAGGCGCCCTTTGGTGGGGTGAAAGCCTCGGGTCTTGGGCGCGAGGGCGGCAAATGGGGCATCGAGGAGTTCCTCGACCTGAAGTACATCTCCATCGCGCTCGGTTAGCCCCAGCTATACTCGACGCCAAGAGACTTCTGGAGAATCTATGCGCACAACGGTGATGGTTCGCGCGGCCGCGGGGCTGACGATCGTGTTGCTCGCCCAGTGGGCGATGGTCGTGGCCACCGAGCGATCGGCGGGCCAGATGGCGAACGCCGCTCAGGCGTTTGTGGCGTCGCTTGGCGCGGAGCAGCGTGCCCAGGCGGTGTTTGCCTACGCGTCGGACGAGCGGCAACGCTGGCACTTCATTCCCAACGAGATGTTCCCCCGCAAGGGGCTGCCGCTTCGCGGGATGTCGGCCGACCAGAAGACCAAGGCGCACGCCCTGCTCGAGACCGGCCTGAGCCAGAAGGGCTATCTGACCGCCACGGCCATCATTCAGCTGGAAGACACGCTGCACGCGCTCGAGAACAGCCCGCGCTTTGCCCGCTCACCGCTCGACTACCAGTTCACGGTGTTCGGCACGCCTGGCGCCAGCGGCCAGTGGGGCTGGCGGGTCGAAGGACATCACCTGTCGCTGCACTTCTCGGTCGTCAACGGCCGAGTGACTGCCTCCTCTCCCACCTTCACGGGATCGAATCCCGCCGAGGTGAAGGAGGGCCCCGCCAAAGGCACACGCGTGCTGGCGGTGCTCGAAGATCGGGGGCGGGCGCTCGTCGAGGCGCTGACCGAGGCTCAGCGCGCCACGGCCGTCATCGCGGTTGTCGCCCCTGGTGACATCGTGTCGTTCAACAAGAACGACATCGGCCCGCTGACGCCCGGAGGCGTGGCGGTGTCGGCCATGTCACCAGCGCAGAAGACCGCGTTGACGACGCTGCTCAATGCCTACACGTCGCTCATGGCCGACGATCTGGCGGCCGAGCGGATGGGCCGGGTCACTTCGGCCGGCCTCGACCGCGTCACCTTTGCCTGGGCCGGACCGACGACGAGGGGTGCCAAGCACTACTATCGAGTGCAGGGGCCGACGTTTCTCATCGAGTACGACAACACGCAGAACGACGGCAATCATGTCCACGCCGTCTGGCGTGATTTCCAGGGCGACTTCGGGCGGGACGTGCTTCGGGAGCACGTGCGCAACGACCACCCTCGCTAGCCGCCGTACGGCACGGCATCGACATCAGCGTTCTGGGAGCCACGACATGAGTGTTCGCAAACTGCTGGGAGTGTTCGTCGTGCTCGGGGCCTCCGGATGCGCGCCGGCGCCGCCGGCACCCCCTTCGCCCGGGTCCGAGACGGCGGCCACGTCTGCGGCCGCACCGGCCGCGGCCTGGTGGGGCCATGTGACCTTCTTGTCGGCCGACGAGATGCGCGGCCGCGAAACCGGCAGTCCCGAGCACCGGAAGGCGGCCAATTACGTCGCCGACCAGTTGGCCAGGGCCGGCGTGCAGCCGGCCGGCACCAACGGGTTCCTGCAGCCCGTCACCTTCCGGTCGCGCAAGATCGACGAAGCCAAGTCCAGCCTCGCGCTGGTGCGCCGTGGCAAGGAGACGCCACTCGTCCTCGGTGACGACGCCAACTTCGGCATGCGGATCGATCCCGCGCCCCAGGTCGACGCACCGCTCGTGTTCGCTGGTCACGGACTGGTGATCCCAGAGGTTGACCACGACGACTTCGCCGGGCTCGACGTGAAGGGCAAAGTGGTCGTGTACGTGGCGGGCAGCCCCAGGAACGTGCCCGGCGCATTGAGCGCGCACTACCAGTCGGCCGCCGCCCGCTGGGACACGCTGAAGCGCCTGGGTGCGGTTGGCACCATCAGTGTCGCCAATCCCAAGCGCATGGACGTGCCGTGGGCGCGTTCCTCGCCGAATCGGCTCAATCCGGCGATGGCCCTGGCCGACGCCTCGCTCGATGACTCGGCGGGCCAGGAAGTGTCGATCGCGTTCAATCCCGCCAGGGCTGAGCGGCTGTTCGAGGGATCGGGCCATACCTTCGCCGAGGTCCTGAAGCTCGCCGACGAGGGCAAGGCGCTGCCGCACTTCTCGCTGCCGACCTCCGTGCGGGCGACCGTGGCTGTTGACAGCCAGATGGTGGAGTCCCAGAACGTGGTCGGCGTCGTGCGGGGCACCGATCCCATCCTGGGCGGCGAGTTCGTGGTGCTCACCGCGCACCTCGACCATCTCGGCCTCGGCGCCGAGATCAACGGCGACGGTGTCTACAACGGCACCATGGACAACGCATCGGGCATCGCGACGCTGCTCGAGTCGGCCAAGGCCGTCGTGGCCGCGCGTCCGAAGCGCTCGGTCGTGTTCGTGGCAGTGACGGCCGAAGAGAAGGGCCTGCTCGGGTCGCGCTACTACGCGCTGAACCCCACGGTGGCGCGTGAGGGCATCGTGGCCAACATCAACATGGACATGTTCCTGCCGCTGTTCCCGATGAAGATGCTGATGGTGCTGGGTCTGGATGAATCGGAGCTTGGCGACGACGTGCGCGCCGTGGCCACGGCCATGAACGTCGGCGTGCAGGCCGATCCCGAGCCGCAGCGCAATCGCTTCATCCGCAGCGACCAGTACAGCTTCATTCGCGAAGGCGTGCCTGCGCTGGCCATGAAGGTGGGCTACGAGGAAGGTTCGCCGGAAGCCACGATCGCGGCTGACTGGACCCGCGAGCGCTACCACGCGCCCTCCGACGATTTGGCGCAACCTCTCGACCGCGGCGCCGCGGCCGACTTCACGAAGATGATCGGCGAGTTGTGCGTGCGCGTCGCCAACCGCGACGAACGTCCGCAGTGGAAGGACACGAGTTTCTTCAAGCGCTTCGCCAAGCCCGCCAAACCCACTGTGGCCGACACGACCGCGGCGCCGCTGCGCTAGTCGCCGCCATGATGGGCACCACGTCACGGGCACTTGTCCTCTGCGGCCTCGTCCTGGCCGCTGCGCGGCCGGCATCCGCGCAAGGCGCCGTGGGCCGTACCCATCGGCTCGAGGCCACGCCCACGACGGTGGCGTACGGCCACTACTGGTCCGAGGCGACCCCGGCGCTGCGGATTGCGTCGGGAGACGTCATCGACGTCGATACGCTGCTCACGAACAATCCCGCCGGACTCGAGCGCGCCGGCGTGCCTCCAGCGAAGGTGCAGGCCGCTCTGCGCCGCATCGTGGTCGAGGTGACCGGCGATCGCCGCGGCCCGGGCGGACACATCCTGACGGGGCCGGTGTTCGTCGAGGGCGCGCTGCCTGGCGACGTGCTCGAGGTGAAGGTGCTGTCGATCGATCTGCCGATCGACTACGGGTACAACGGCTGTGCCGGCTTCCTGCCCGAGAACTGCGATCCCGCCGTGCCGCAGAAGATCGTGCCGCTCAACCGCGAGGCCATGACGGCGGAGTTCTTTCCTGGCATCGTGGTTCCGCTGAAGCCGTTCTTCGGCAGCATGGGCGTGGCGCCGCCGCCCGAGCTGGGACGCGTGAGCAGCAATCCGCCGAGCCGCTTTGCGGGCAACATGGACAACAGGGAGCTGACGGCCGGCGCCACGCTCTACATTCCCGTGTTCGTGCCGGGCGCACTCTTTTCAGTGGGCGACGGCCACGCGGCGCAAGGCGACGGGGAAGTGGACCAGACGGCGATCGAGACGTCGCTGCGTGGACGCCTGCAGCTCACGGTGCGCAAGGGCGTCCGCCTGAACTGGCCGCGGGCCGAGACCGCCACCGACTACATCAGCATGGGCGCCGACCCCGATCTGGCGGTGGCGACGAAGATCGCCATTCAAGAGATGGTGGACTTCCTGGCGCGCACGCGCGGGCTCACGACGCATCAGGCGTATCAGCTCGTCAGCGTCGCGGGCAATGTGGCGGTGACGCAGCTTGTGGACAAGCCTACGATGGGCGTGCATGTGAAGGTGCCGAAGAGCATCTTCAAGTAGGCGCCCACCAGACGGACGACGACGCGGAATGAACCGGGAACCTGGACTGCTCGCGGGATTGATCGACGATGGCCGCCCCTTGCTGTCGCTCACGGGACTGGCGCTGCTGCTATCGGGGCTATTCGCGGTGTTCCCGCATCCGCGTCGGCGCGCGTCGGCCGGCTTTGGCGGCGGCTTGCTGACGATCGGTATCCTGGTCTGGCACGTCGCGCGCTATGCGCCGGCGACGCGCGCGCTCCTGCAGGTGCTGGCCGTCGCCGGCACGGCTGGCTTCGGCTGTGCCGTCGGGGTGCACTACGTCGAGGGTTACACCGACGCGACCCACCTGGCGCCCGCGTGGGCGGGCGTGTTGCTCTTCGGCATGAGCCTGGGGCTCATCTGGCGTGCCTCTGTGGCCCGGGTGGTGACGGTTACGGGAGGCCTCGGGCTGCTGGCGCTGACGATGCATCCCGTGGTTGACGCGGCTGAGCCGCCGCAGCCTGCCCTCGCACAGTCACGCCAGCTCATCTGCGCTGGCTCGCTCAGTGCAGCCGCGAGCGCGGACGGCCTCGCGGCGGCGTTCGGTGCGTCCAACGTGACGCACGAGGACTTGAAGTTCCCCGAGGGCGAGACGATGCCAGGGACGGTGCTCTTCGCCAATCGGCCATCCGATCGGCTCGAGATTCTGTGGAAGGACAGTGAGGCGCGGCGTGGGCCGGAGGCCGTCATGGTCCGCATGTGGGACATCGACGGGCGCAGTCATTGGCGTTCGCCGACGGGCGTCACGCTCGGCCTTGACCTTCAGCGCGTCGAAGCGCTGAACGGCCGGCCGTTCCAGTTGCTCGGCTTCGCCTGGGACTACGAAGGCGGCGTCATGTCCTGGGCGGACGGTCGTCTCGCCGGCGACCAGCCCGGCGATTGCCGCCTGTCTGTCCGCTTCACCCTCGGCGACATCGGCCCGAACGCAGCGAGGCAGCGTTGGTTCGAAGACGCGTCCGGCGACAAGGAGTTCTCCTCGTCGCACCCGGCCATGCAGGGACTGCGGCCGGTCGTTCGCGAAGTGGTGCTCTCGTATCCGTGACGGGCCGCTGGCAAACCTACTTTGACGGTTTGCGCCTCTCCGCGTACGCCGCGCGCAACGCCTTCACCAGCCGCTCGTCCACGAGTCCTGGCGGGTTGCCCGCGTAGGCAAGCTTCTGGTCCTTCCGGAAGGCGTCCACTGCAGCCACCGCTTCGGCATCGAATTGCGCGTAGTCGCTGGCGTAGGCCACCGCGGCGGCGCGTCCATCGGCCTGCACCTTGTCGGCCTGCGCTGGGCTGGTCTTCCGGAGTTCCTGCAGCTCGCGCGCGTTCGGCGCCTTCGGCGCGTCGGGGAACGTCGCGAGTGATGGCCGCCAGATCCCGAGCGCGTGCAGCATGCGTTTCAACTCCACCACATCCGGTCCTTCCACCTGCGAAAACGCGCGATAGCCGAGGCGGCGCTGGGTCGTGTAGTAGATGCGCTTCATCTCGCCGACCGGTTCGGCGTGTTCACCCACCTCGATGGCGAGCGTGATGTAGTCATTGCCGCGTCCGGGATCGTTGGGATCGGCCACGCGAATCGCGGCCGACTGCAAATTGCCCCAGCGGCTGTCGCCGCCCTTGGCTTGCCCCGCTTCGAGGGCCAGGATCATGCGCTCCGCCAGCGGCATGCCAGACCCCGCGGTGGCTTCGAAGGTCGTCGCCACCGCCTCGACCACTTCGGGGCCCACCATGATGTTGGCCTGCACCGTGTAGTTGAGCCCTTGCCGGCTGCCGGCCCAGGCGTTGTTGCTCTTGCCGGTGTGCGCGGCGGCGCGGCCTTGCATGTCGATCATGCCGAGCTGCCGCGATTCGCGGCCGTCGTCGGTGGCGAGCAGCTGCGCGATGGCGTCCTTGGGCTCCACGCCCTTGGCCATGAGGTCGAGCCCGCGCACGCCGTACTCGACCATGGTCGAGGCCTGCGTGCACACCGCGCCAATGCCGGCGCGCACCCACGGCACGGCACGGCCCACGAACGGCACGCGCGTGGTCACCGCGGCGCCCGACTGCCCGGTGGCCGGATCGATGGCGCACAGCGAGAAGGTCGAATACTGCGGATGCCCGAGTTCGTCCACGGTCACGCCGTCGGCGGCGTGCCACGGGGACCGCGATGTCGGCGACGGGGGGCTCGCGGTTTGCGCCGCGGCGGCCACGGGCAGCGTGAGGACCAGCGTGGCGGTGAGCAGGCAGCACAGGTATCGCATCGGTTCTCCCAGTACGCGTTCATTTATACTCCGCCACGGAGCCCATATGCAGATGAGCCGCCGCGAATTCGGGAACAGCGTGGCCGTTGAACTTCCACCGTGCGTTCCGCCTCCCCACCGCGGTGACGGGTGCCTGGCGACAAGATTTGACACCAGGATTCGTTGTGGTCATGATGACCTCATGGCCCGAATCGCGACAGTCGGCGTGAGGGAGTTGAAGTCGAAACTCGGGAGCTATCTTCAACGAGTCCGCGGGGGGCGCACGCTCGTGATCACCGACCGTGGGCAGCCGGTGGCCGAACTCCGCCCGATTGCCGCTGGTGATCCGGACGAGGCAGCCATGGAGCGGCTGATTGCCCTCGGACTCGTCACACGAGAGCGGCGTGGCGGACTGTCTCGCATCCGGCCACTCGTGCTGGGGAACGCCGACCTGACTCAGGCCATCATCGAGGACCGAGAAGACCGCATATGACGCGGTACTTCGACTCGAGCGCCCTGGTGAAGTTTCTCGTCGAGGAGCCGGGCACGCCGTTCGTTCGTCGTCTCATGGCGAGCGGTACCGCGGCCACGAGTCGGCTGTCCGAGGTCGAGCTCACGTCGGCGGTGGCCCGCCGCCTGCGTGAAGGCACCGTTCCCCGCGCTCACGGGGAGCGCCTGACGGTCAACGTGCATGCAGCCATCCAGGAGATGGCCGTGGTCGAACTGACTCCCGAGGTCGTGTTCTCGGCCAGAGGGTTGCTTCTGCGGCACGCCCTCAGGGCGGGCGACGCCGTACAACTCGCCAGCGCCACCTGTCTGCAGGCGCAACTCGGTCAGCCGGTCCCTTTCGTCGCCTTCGATCAGGCCCTGGTGCGCGTGGCGCGGGCCGAAGGGCTCACGGTCATCGACTCGGTGAAGTAGGCATGCCTCGCTTCGTCGCCTTCCTTCGAGCCGTGAACGTCGGCGGCCGCATCGTCAAGATGGACGCGCTGCGCGGTCACTTCGAGGCCGAAGGGTTCACGAACGTCGAGACCTTCATTGCCAGCGGCAACGTGATCTTCGATGCCCAGGCCAAGGCCAGCCCAGCCCTCGAAGCCCGGATCGAGACCGCGTTGAAGAAGGCCTTGGGCTACGACGTGCCCACCTTCGTGCGGCCGCTGTCCGAGGTGACCGCCGCCGCCGAGCGGAAGGTGTTTACCAGCGCCGACGTGGCCACCGCCGACGCGCTGCTGGTGGGATTCCTGCGCGCGCCGCTCGATGCCGCCGCGAAGGCGCGACTGGCTGCGCTCAACTCCGACCTGCATCACTTCAAGGCGGCTGGCGCCGAGGTCTACTGGCTGCTGCACATGAAGCAGAGCGAGTCGAAGATCACGCCCGGCCAGATCGAACGCGCGCTGGGCGGCCCCACCACAATGCGGTCGATCGTGTCGCTGCGCAAGCTCGTGGCGAAGCATTGCGTTCGGCCGTGAGCGGCCCCCTGACGGCGACGGGGAGCCGCACCACGTCACGGTCTCGCGGCCGGCGAGCTGGATGCACATGATGCTCGGGATAGTGGGCGTCCGGCACCACGCGCGATTGATGCGCCAGCACGAAGCTGGTGACCTGCGGCCACGCGTGCAGGCGGCGCTGCAGGAGCGCCGTCCGGACGGGCGGCGCGAGCAGGAACGCGCCGACCAGGGCGAGCAGCAGCAGCCCGCCGGTTTCGAGGATCACGACCTGTTCCCGTCTACGCCGCGGCTTCGCCCCTGCGCAGCTCGCCGAGTATCGCGTCCACCATCTTCTTGGCATCGCCGAAGAGCATCAGCGTGTTGTCCTTGAAGAACAGCGGATTCTCGACGCCCGCGTAGCCGCTGGCCATGCCGCGCTTCATCACGATGCAGGTCTTGGCCTTCCACACTTCGAGCACGGGCATGCCGTAGATCGGGCTCGACGGATCGTCGAGGGCGCCCGGGTTCACGATGTCGTTGGCGCCAATGATGAGTACGGCGTCGGTCTCGGGGAAGTCGTCGTTGATCTCTTCCATCTCGAGCACGATGTCGTACGGCACCTTGGCTTCGGCCAGCAGCACGTTCATGTGGCCCGGTAAGCGGCCGGCGACCGGATGAATCGCAAAGCGCACCGTGATGCCGGCGTCCTGCAACCGCTTGGTCACCTCGAAGAGGGGATACTGCGCCTGTGCCACGGCCATGCCGTAGCCGGGCACGATCACCACGCTCTTTGCTTCCTGCAGGATAGATGCGGTGTCTGCGGCGGTGACGCTCTTCACCTGGCCCTGGGGCTGGCCATCGACCTTGGCCGGCGCTTTGCCTTCGTCTGCGCCGAAG
>JANORI010000421.1:0-6545 GCA_031415235.1 Acidobacteriota bacterium
ATGTTGGGCTTGCCCTGGCGCAACACGAACTTCTGAATCTTGCCGGTGGCCGTCTTGGGCAGATCGTCCACCGCGGTAAAGCTGTGCGGGGTCTTGAAGTGCGCGAGATGCTCGCGACAGAACGCGCGCAACTCGGCCGGCTGCGCCTGCGCGCCGGCGCGGAAGACCACGAAGGCATGCGGCGCTTCGCCCCATTTCTCGTCGGGAAAGCCCACGACAGCCACTTCCTGCACGGCTGCGTGGCGCAGCAGCGTGGCTTCCACTTCGACCGACGAGATGTTCTCGCCGCCGCTGATGATCACGTCCTTCAAGCGGTCACGGATTTCGATGTAGCCGTCGGGATGCACGACGGCGGCATCGCCCGAGTGGAACCACCCGTCGCCCATGGCGGCATCGGTCGCAGCGGGATCGTGATAGTAGCCGGCCATCACGACGTTTCCTCGCACCACGATCTCGCCTTGCGTCTGACCATCCGGCGGCACTTCGGTACCGGTGTCGTCAACCACGCGCACCTCTCCGCCCGTGAGCTGCTCCACGCCTTGACGAGCCTTCTGTTGCGCGCCCGCAAGCGACGTCAGGGCGGCGTGCTCCGGTAGCGGCTCGCAGATCGTCATGAGCGGCGAGGTCTCGGTGAGCCCGTAGAGCTGCGTGACGACCCAGCCCAGATCCTCTTCCACGCGCTGAATGGTGGCGGCCGCCGGCGGCGCCCCGGCGGTGAGCACCCGTACGCCGCGTGGCGCGCCGGCCTTGAGGGCGTCGGACGCGTTGGCCAGCCCGATGAGCACGGTGGGCGCGGCGCACAGGAACGTGACGGCTTCCTCGGCGACCAGCCGGAAGACGGCCGCGGGCTCCACCTTGCGCAGGCACACGTGGCACCCGCCAATCGCCGTCACGATCCAGGTGAAGGTCCAGCCGTTGGCGTGGAACATCGGCAACGTCCACAAGTACCGGTCTGCCGGCGTCATCGGCATGTGCACGAGCATGCCGACCGCGTTCACCCACGCGTTGCGGTGCGTGATCATCACGCCCTTGGGACGAGACGTCGTGCCGCTCGTGTAGTTGATGGTGAGCAGGTCGCGCTCGTCCACGGCCGGACGCTCGGGCTCACCCGCCGCCTGCGCCACGAGCGTCTCGTAGTCGAGCCAGCCGTCGCGCGCGCCGCCGAGCGCCACGAAGTGCCGCACGCCCGGCAACTGTGCGCGGATCCCGTCCACGGCGTCCAGGTAGTCGGCATCCACGCACACGACCGTGGCGCCGCTGTGTGCGATCAGATACTGGAACTCTTCCACCGACAGGCGGAAGTTGATGGGCACGAGCACCGCGCCGATCTGCGGCACGGCGTAGAACGACGCCAGCTGCGCGTGCGAGTTGGGCGAGATGTAGGCGACCCGGTCGCCCTTCGCCACGCCGAGCGTCTGCAGCGCGATCGACCAGCGATCGCAGCGCTCGAAAAACTGCGCGTAGGTCCAACGAACCGGGCCATCGACGACCGCCTCGCGGCCGGCGTACAGCCGGCGCGCGCGGCGCATGAACTCGAGCGGGGTAAGGGGAATCTCCATGGGCGGTTCGCTGGATGGGCGGATTCTATCGCGCCTCGGGGCCGGCTAGAGGCCGCTGGAGGCCGCTGGCGTTGACAAAGGCCTTGACACAGGCCGCTGGAGTCCCTTGACACGCTCCGGCGGGGGTGCGAGCATCCGGGTATCTGCGGAGGTCACTGGTGAGTCACGGCGTGGTCACACTCTGGATTACGGGTCTTGTCGCCGCCGCGGCCGGTGTGGCACTCGCTGTCACCGCCATGCCGGTATCGGGTCAGGCCCCGCGCGCGGCGATTCCGCGCACCGCTGACGGCAAGCCGAATCTCAACGGCATCTGGCAGGCGCTCAACACCGCCAACTGGGATATCGAAGCGCACACCGCGCGGCCGGCGCTCGCGATGCGCCCGGGCCCGGTCGTGCCGGTGCCAGCCAAGGAAGTGCTGGCGTTCGGTGCCGTCGGCGCGGTCCCGTCGGGTCTGGGCGTGGTGGTGGGCGGCGAGATTCCCTACCTGCCCGAGGCACGCAAGAAGAAGGACGAGAACCAGGCGAACTGGCTGACGCGCGATCCCGAAATCAAGTGCTACCAGCCTGGACTGCCGCGTGCGACCTACCTGCCGTTTCCGTTTCAGATTTTCCAGAGTCAGTCGGCGATGTTCGTGGCCTACGAGTACGCGGGCGCCGTGCGCAACATCTACCTGAAAGATCCCGGGCCACCAGAAACGGACTCGTGGATGGGCCAGTCGGTCGGCCGCTGGGAGCGTGACACGTTCGTCGTCGAGGCCAGTGGCTTCAACGACCAGACGTGGTTCGATCGCGCGGGCAATCACCACACCGAGGCGATGAAGGTCACCGAGCGCTACACGCTGACCAGCCCGGACCACATCCAGTACGAAGCCACCATCACCGACGCCAAGACGTTCTCGCGACCGTGGACGATTAGCATGCCGCTCTACCGCCACGTGAACGCCAACGCGCAACTCGGACAGTTCAAGTGCGTGCCGTTTGTGGAAGAACTGATGTACGGCCACCTGCGAAAGACGCCGCTCCCGTAGCGCGCACAGGGACATGACGATGCGACCACGTCATCTCACACTCGGCGCGTTCGGGTTTGCGGCGCTCGCCGCGAGTCTGCTCGTCACGAACGTCGCGGCGCAGGCACCCGCAGGAATTGCCAAGCCCGCCGTAGCCTCGGCGAAGGCGGGGACGATGCCCCGCACGGCTGACGGCCATCCCGACCTGCAGGGCAATTGGTCGAACGCCACGGTCACGCCCATCGAGCGCCCCCCGGGCCAGCCTGCCGCCCTCTCGAAGGAGACCGTCGCAAAGATCGAGAAAGGCGTCGTCGATCGCATCCAGCGCCTGGCGGCGCCGAGCGACCCGAAGCGGGACGCCCCGCCGCAAGGCGGCGACGGCTCGACGGGCGCGGCCGGCAACGTGGGCGGCTACAACAACTTCTGGATCGACGCCGGTGATCGGGTGGCGGTCGTGAACGGCGAGTACCGCACGTCGCTCATCGTGGACCCGCCCGACGGCCGCGTGCCGGCGCTCACTCCCGAGGCGCGCGAGCGGCAAGCGGCGCGTGTGAAGCGCTTCCAGCAGTTCGGCGAGTACGACAACCCGGAGAACCGTCCCCTGGCCGAGCGCTGCATCGCGTCATTCGGATCGAACGCCGGGCCGCCGATGCTGCCCAATTACTTCTACAACAACAACTACACCATCGTGCAGACCAAGGATCACGTACTGGTCATGACCGAGATGGTGCACGACGCGCGCATCATCCGGATGGGCAAGCAGCATCAGCATCCACCGGCCCACATCCGGCCCTGGTGGGGCGATTCGATTGGCTGGTGGGAGGGCGACACGCTGGTCGTCGAGACCACCAACTTCCACCCGCAGCAGATCTTTCGCGGCGCGTCCGACACGCTCAAGGTCATCGAGCGTCTCTCGCGCGTCGATGCGGATTCGCTGCTCTACGAGTTCACGATTGACGACCCGGCCACGTTCACGCGTCCGTGGAGCGGCGAGGTGCCGTTCGAGGCCCAGAATGAGCTGGTCTATGAATACGCGTGCCACGAGGGCAACCATGCCCTCTCGAACGTGCTGAGCGGCGAACGATCGCAGGAAAAAGCGCGCGACGCGGCGAAGAAGTCACTGCCCCGACAGTAGGGAGACATCATGATGCGCATTGCTTTCTCGATTCTGGCCGCCAGCCTGGTCCTGGCCTCGACCGTCCCGGTGGCCGGTCATCACGCGTTCGGGGCAGAGTTCGACCCCAACGCCCCCATCAAGCTGCAAGGCAAGGTGGTGAAGCTCGAATGGGTGAATCCGCACGCGTGGATCCACATCGAGGTCATCAAGGACGGCAAGCCAGAGGTGTGGATGGTGGAGGGCGGCACGCCCAATACCCTGCTGCGACGCGGGCTCACACGCGACTCGCTCACTCTAGGTACGGAGCTCGTGGTCGACGGCTACCAGACCAAGGACCACTCGCTGAAGCGCGCCAACGGCCGCGACGTGACCTTTACCGACGGCCGCAAGATGTTCATGGGCTCGTCAGGCACCGGCGCACCCAAGGACGGCCGCGACTCCACCGAAGGCGGCACGAAGAAGCCGGGCGGCCGCTAACCGCTCATCGCCGCCCTTACGAGAACCCAATCCAGCGGCCGGCCGCGGCCACGGTGACCCACAGCGCAATCGAGGCTGCGCCGGTGGCCGCCACCGTGAAGCCGACGTGGTCGTCAGCGGCGGCAGCCACGCGTTCACGCACGACGAACGTGAAGAGCAAGCCGGCCGGCAGGGTCGTGATCTTCACCCAGAACGCCTGGCTGTAGTAGCACTTGACCGCTTCCGACAGGAACAGCAGCACGCCGCTGGCCAGCATCACGACCACGCCCGCCACAAGCCACGGCCGCGCCTGACGCGCCAGCGCCGGCAGCGGTGTGCCCTTCAGCCCGGCGCCGAGCATCCGCAAGTCAACCAGGAACAAAGCGCCACCGAGCATGCACAAGCCCAGCAGGTGCACCGCCTCGATCACCGGAAAGAGCCACACCGACTCGCGCACGACGAGCCCCAGTCCCGTCGACTCGCACCATTCGAAAAACGGCAACAGCGTCATCGCGCTACGGCTCCGGCACCGCAGGCACGACGCACGCGGCCGCCCAGTTCACAAACGCCGATTGAGGCTGCAGGTCGCAGTCGAACCAGTTGTAGGCCACCATGCGTCCCGTCACGACGACGCCGATCCACGCCGCCAGCGACACGACCGCCGCCAGCCGCGCGGCCCGCGGAGGCGGCATGGTCAGGTCCCACGCCTGCACTCGGGTGTGCGCGCGCGAGTGGAAGAACCAGATGTTGAGGCCGGCCGCCACGAGCAGAATCACCTTGGCCCGGAAGAACAGATTGTGATGATACCGGACGGGGTTGGCGTAGAACAGCAGCAGACCGGTCACGGCCATCACCGCAAACGCCGCGCGCGTCCACGGCAGCAGACGGCCGGTGAAGTCCGACGCCGGCACACCGCGAAAGGTGACGCCGAGGAGCCGCAGGTCGAGCATCGTCGTCGTGCCCACGAACATCATCAACGTGAGCACGTGCGTCGATTCAAGCAACGGCCACATGAAGAGAGACTCGCGCAGGCCGATGCTCCAGGGCTGCGCGGCCATCCACTGCCACAGGGGAAGCAACGACACGGCAAGCAGTATATGCTCCGGCCATGCGTACGGCTGCACTGCCCTTGCTGACACTGGTGGCCGCGGTCGTGGGGGCCGCTGGCCAGACCCGGCCCTCCCCGGCCCCACCCTCCGCCCCGGCGCCCGCCTCACGCGCGGCGGCACCGTCGTCGCCAGCGGCGCGGCCGGTCGGCACCATGAGCGAGCTGATGGTGCACGTGATCCGGCCCGCCTCTGATGCGGTCTTCTACATCACGAGCCGCACGCCCACGACCGACGCCGAATGGGGCGTCCTGCAGGCGCAGACCCTGATGCTGGCCGAGTCAGGGCACCTGCTGCTGCTGCCCTCGCGGGCTCACGGACGGACCCAGTGGATCTCGGATTCGCAGTTGATGCTCGAAGCCGGCCGCAAGGCGTTTGCGGCGGCCAAAGCCAAAGACGTCGCTGCGCTCGAGGGCCTGAACGACGAGATGTACCAGTCGTGCGTCGTCTGCCACGAGCACTTCCGGCCAGGCTACGGCAAACGGCCGTAGACGGCCGCGGCCTCACTGCCCGTTCGGTTTCACCAGCTCCGCGGCGTACTTGGCGTGGCAACTCGTACACACGTCGTAGACCTCGGCGCCCACGTCGAACACGCCCTTGGTGTCGTGCGCCTGGGCCGCGCGGATGGCTTTCTCGCCCACGTCCACGAGCGCACGCGACAGCTGCATCCACTCGCCGCCGTCTTTCGGGCGCGTGCCCAGCATGAGCAGGTTACCCGACTCCGCGATCACGTACGCACTGTTCACGAGCGCGTCCCAGTCTTCCGTGGTCTCGGGCGCGATCTCGGTCGTGCCGGTCTGGTCGATGACCGTGCCCACGCCGTCCCAGTAGAAATCGGCCGACGGTTCGAGCACCGACGTCATGAGCTGCTTCACGTCGGCCACGGGTCGCAGCGGCGGAGGTGTGGGGGCACACCCGGCCGCGATTCCGAGCAGGACAACGGTCGCAGGCATCCGTGAGGACATCGCGCTAGCGCGGCTGACGCGGTTGCTGGGACGTGGTGAGCTTGGCGCCGGGTCCGGCGAGCATCTGGCTGTCGACGGTGTACTCCGTGAACGGCTGATACATTTCGTCCCAGCTCTGCTCGGACCAGTACACCGGCAGGTGCGGCGCGGGGTTCCAGCGGTTCTTCACCGAGTTGTCGTAGACGCCCAGGCCGAGAATCTTGCTGCCGGCGGGAATGCGCAGCGGCTCCTTCAGCTCGTAGTTGAACTGCCAGTTGAAGTCGAACTTCGGCACGTCGAGAATCGTCTGCTCGCGGCCATCGGGATACACGATGATCCAGCGCAGGCTCTTGCCG
>JANORI010000422.1:0-1663 GCA_031415235.1 Acidobacteriota bacterium
GGCGCAGGACGTCGGCCGCCGCGTCCACACTGCGCGCGGCCTCGACCGTGGCCACGACGGACTCCAGGGCCGCGAGCTCGCCGGGAAAATGGCTGGCCAGGCAGTCGGGCAGCAGACTGTCCGCGCTCACGAGAAAGCGCGGAAATCTGGACTGCCCGCCGCCGTGAGTCCTGTCTGGGGCTCTGATCTTTCCTGAATCAGAAAACGATGACGGGCTGTGGGCGCTGTGGGAAACCGTCAGCGGTTTTCCAAAGACCTGTGGGCGCGGTCTGTGCGTCCACAGGTCTGGCAGCGTCCATGGCCCTCCGAGATCTTCTATGGTGGAGGGCGACTGAGACGAGGTGAGGACCCGGAGTTAGCGCTCCGAGCCCTCGGTGGCTGACTCGACCGTGCGACCAGACGCGTCCGCCGTCGGTAATTGTGCCACGGCGGCCGTGCTGGCGTTTCGAGGCCTTGCGCTCTGTGCGAGGGTCTCGTGGACACGCCGCTCCGATTGCGCACCTGCCGGGCGTGTGCGCGGCCCTTCACGATTTGCGCGTCCTGTGATCGCGGACACGCCTATTGCTCGGCCCCCTGCCGTGTCGATGGGCGGCGGGCATCGGCGCGCGTGGCCCGCCAGCGTCATCAATCGAGTCCGGAGGGCCGACTCGACCACCGCGACCATCAACGCGCCTTTCGTGCGCGCCACCGCGTGATGGATCAGTCTTCCGCTGCGTCGCTCGGGCCGGTCACACTGCCGCCCGTAGCCACGCCCCTCGGCCAATGTGTCCGATGTGGGCGACGCAGCCGCTGGATCACGTGGTCCACGCGGCGAGGCCGAGTCCGGAGGACGGATGATTGCCCCTGAGTTGCGCGCGGAGATTCGTCGGCTGCATTTCGCCGAGCACTGGAAGGTCGGCACGATCGCCGAGGCGCTGCACGTGCATCACGACACCGTGCGCCTCGCCATCACGACGGAGCCCGCACGGCAAGCGCTCTATCGCCCCAGTCAGCTCGATCCGTTCCTGCCCCTCATTCGCGACACGCTCGCGCAGTACCCGCGGCTGCGCGCCACGCGGCTGCACGAAATGCTGAAGAGTCGGGGCTATCCGGGATCGGCGGTCCAGGTCCGCCGGCTCGTCCGGCTGCTGCGCCCCTCGGCGACGCCGACGGCCTACTTGCGCTTGCCCACGCTCGCCGGCGAACAAGCCCAGGTCGATTGGGGCGCCTTCGGCACACTGCGGATCGGCCGCGGCACGCGGCCGCTGTCGGGTTTTGTGATGGTGCTCTCGTACTCGCGCGCGATCCACGCGGTCTTCACGCTCGACCAAACACTCGAGAGCTTTGTGCGCGGCCACGTCGAGGCCTTCCAGACCTTTCACGGCGTCGTGCGCACGATTTTGTACGACAACCTCAAAAGCGCGGTCCTCGCGCGACAGGGGTCGGCGATTCACTTTCACCCGCGGCTGCTCGAGCTGGCGGGCCACTATCATTTCGCGCCACGCCCGTGTGCGCCGGCCCGCGGGAACGAAAAGGGGAAAGTCGAGCGCCAGATCCAATACTTGCGCCACGCGTTCTTCGCCGCCCGCGCGTTTCGCGACCTGGACGATCTGCACGCGCAGTTTCGCACCTGGCGCGACACGATCGCCCATCAGCGCCGCCATCCCGATCAACCCGATCGGAC
>JANORI010000423.1:0-1878 GCA_031415235.1 Acidobacteriota bacterium
CCGATCACGGACCACGTGCACATGCACGGGCTCGCCTCGGTCGCTCGAGAAGAAGACCAGCCGGTACGGGCCGCGCCGCAGGACCGTGGGACTCACGGTGTGATCTTGCCATCTTCCTGGGCAAGACGCCACGTGCGCTCCGGCTAACGACCGCGGTTCAGCCGCGGCGCGCTCGGGATGCCACGGCGCGCTGTCGGCTGCAACCGCTTGATCCTCATACAGCCCTCCCCCTGCTCCTACTCGCGAGAGTAGGCTGACCGCAAGGTGAATGCGCATATCGCGCAGGAGGAGGACCGATGCGATTCTACAACCGACCGCACACGTATTACTGCGGGATCGATCTACACGTGAAGACCATGTACGTCTGCATCCTCGACGGCGCCGGCCAGGTGCTCGTGCACCGGAACGTCCCGTCGACCCCGGCCGCGTTCCTCGAGATCGTCACGCCCTACCGGGAGGATCTCGTCGTGTCGGCCGAGTGCATGTTCACGTGGTACTGGCTGGCGGACGTCTGCGCGGCCGAAGGCCTGACGTTCGTGCTCGGCCACGCGCTGGCGATGAAGGCGATCCACGGCGGCAAGGCCAAGAACGATCGGATCGACTCGCACAAGATCGCCGTCCTGCTCCGCGGCGGCATGCTGCCGCAAGCGTACGTGTATCCTGCGGGGATGCGGTCGACGCGGGACCTGCTCCGCCGACGTCTGCATCTCGTCCGGAAGCGCGGTGAGCTCCTGGCCCACATTCAGAACACGCGGGCCCAATACAACCTGCCCGCGTTCGAGAAGCGCTTGGCCTACCCCGGGAATCGCGAGGGCGTCGTCGAGCACTTCCCCGACCCGAGCGTCCGCAAGAGCATCGAGGTCGACGTGACGCTGATCGATCAATACGATGTGCTTGTCAATGATCTCGAACTGACGATCGTCCGTGAGGCCAAGCGCCACGATGCCGACGCCTTTCACCGGCTCCGCTCGGTCCCGGGCATTGGCAAGGTCCTCGCCTTGACGATCCTCTACGAGATTCACGACATCGCGCGCTTTGATCGCGTGCAGGAATTCGCCTCGTATGCCCGACTGATCAAGTGCAGCAAAGAATCCGCCGGGAAGAAACTGGGCACCAGCGGGGCCAAGATGGGCAACGTGCATTTGAAGTGGGCTTTTTCGGAAGCGGCCGTGCTCTTCCTCCGGCACACCACCGAGGCGAAGAAGATTGTGGCGCGGCTGGAGAAACAGCATGGCAAAGGCAAAGCCCTGTCGATTCTCGCGCACAAGATCGGGCGCGCGGTCTATTACCTGCTGTCGCGCGGCACCGTGTTCTCGATGGACAAGTTCCTCGCGGCGTAGTCGGGAGAAGGTGGGTGAGCCAGACGTCTAACTCGAGCCGTCAGGGACTGAGTTCGTCACAGACCGCGCAACACCGTGCGCACCAGCGCCACGCGCGATCGGGAACCACAGGTCCGGCAGCGCGTGCGTTTGATGGGACGCCCACCTTCTCCCGGCCACGACGACGTCGCGTTCCCGTTTGACGCGGCCCCTTCCCCGAGCCTGGAGACAACGGATGCGCTTCGGCGACATCGCCCGTCATGAGTAGGCCGGTACAAGGGCACGACTGAGTTTCTAGGCCGCGAGCGTCACGGCGCTCGCACTCCGCCGCGCGCGGAGCTTGAGCCTCAATAGGTGTTGGGTGCCGCCTCAATGACCGGCAACCAGAGCTGGAAACGAAGACCGCTGAGAGGACGAACGCGACCGGTGTCGACATCAACGGCGGCGCTTCGGTTGCCGAGCACCACCGGACGGAGAAGATCTACGTACTTGACTTGGGGTGGGCTGATAGGTGTTAGGCGCCGTCGTCGGCAGCCGATCTTCCGGATCGGGCTCAATG
>JANORI010000424.1:0-1894 GCA_031415235.1 Acidobacteriota bacterium
CGCCAGGTGTCGCTCTCGGCCATCGCGGGACTGTCGGTGAAGCTCGGCGCGCTCCGCGAGGGGCGCAAGGCTATTGTGCTCGTGAGCGAAGGATATCTGGCCATGCTGCCGCCGCAGCTGCGAGGCCCGGTGGCCACTGCGCCCGGACTCGGCAACCCGAACCGGAACAACCCCCTCGCGGGCGACAACAACATCAACGAAGACCGGGCGAGGTTTGCCGCCGAACTCGACGTGCAGTCCGAACTGCAACGCGTGTTCGACGCAGCCAACCGCAGCAACACCACGATCTATGCCGTCGATCCTCGCGGGCTCTCGACCGGCGAGTTCGATATCCAGGACAACGTGATGGGGCGCGCCAGCCAGGACGGCCTGCGCCAGACGCAGAACACCCTGCGCGTGCTGGCCGAGGAAACCGACGGCCGGGCGATCGTGAACCGCAACGACTTGGCCAAGGGCATGCAGCAGATCGTGCGCGACTCGAGCGCCTACTATCTGCTCGGCTACAACTCCACGCAGTCGCGCAGCGACGGCAAGTTCCACCCGATCAAGGTGCGCGTCCGCCGGCCCGGCGTGCAGGTGCGCGCGCGTCGCGGGTATTGGGCGCTCAGCGCCACGGAGAACGCGCGCGCGATCTCGCCGCCCAAGCCCGGGCCGCCGGCGGCGGTGAGCAAGTCGCTGTCGACCATCGCCAACACGGGCGATCGGCGGTTCATCCGCACGTGGGTCGGCACGGCGCCGGCCGAGAACGGCAAGACGCGCGTCACGCTGGTGTGGGAAGGCGTGCCGCCCACGCCAGGCAGCGGCCGGGCGGCGGTGGGGCGCGTCATGCTCACGGCGGCGTCGCCGGGGGGCGAGAGCTACTTCAAGGGCCAGGTCGGCGACACTTCGCCCGAGGGGACCGCGCTCTCTGCCGCGCGTCGTGGCACGGTGCAGATCGAGGTGCCGCCCGGTAAGCTGAGCCTGCGGATGTCGATTGAGGCCAAACCCGACGACGTGCTCGACACAGACGACCGCACGATCGAGGTGCCCGACTTCACCGAGCCGAAGCCGCGTCTCACCACGCCGCGTGTCTACGTCGCGCGCAACGCTCGCGAGTTCCAGGCGATCAAGGCCGATGCGGCGGCGCCGCCGACCGCCACGCGCGAGTTCCGCCGCACCGAACGCCTGCTGCTGCGCCTCTATGCGGTCGCGCCAGGCTCGGCAGCTGGTGGCGTTACGTATTCAGTCCGGCTGCTGAATCGCCAGGGCGACCGCATGTTGGATCTGCAGGTTGCGCCACCGTTGGCGGGTGAGGCGGCCACCGTCGAAGTGCCGCTCGCCAGCCTGCCGGCCGGCGAGTTTCTGGTCGAAGTCACCGTCAAGAGCGCCGACGGCGCCGAGACCAACGAACTCGTGGCGTTCCGGATGATCGGATAGCTAGGCGTACATCCCGCGCATCCGGGTGACCGTCGCGACTCGGTTGATGGCCACGATGTAGGCTGCGGCCCGCATGTCGACGTCGTACTGCTTGGCCGTGGCGAGCACGGCGTCGAAGGCCTGCACCATCTTCTCTTCGAGCCGGTCGTTCACTTCCTTGAGCGACCAGAAGTAGCCGTGGCGATCCTGTACCCACTCGAAGTACGAAGTCGTCACGCCGCCTGCGTTGGCCAGGATGTCGGGCACGACGAACACGCCGCGACTGTGCAGCGCCTGGTGCGCCTCGGGCGTGGTCGGACCGTTGGCGCCCTCGATGACCATCCGGGCCTTGATGGCTCCGGCATTGTCGGCGGTAATCTGGTTCTCGAGAGCCGCGGGCACCAGGATGTCCACCTGGAGCGCGAACAGCTGTTCGTTGGTGATGGGCTCGGAGCCGGGAAATCCCGCGACGGTCTTGTGCTCGGCCGCCCACGCGAGC
>JANORI010000425.1:0-10540 GCA_031415235.1 Acidobacteriota bacterium
GAAGGGCATCTTCGACCGATTCGGTATCGCAGCCCAGATGCAGGCAAAGACCAAGCTCGTGCTGTACGCCGCCGAGGCGGTGGCCGCGGGTGAGGCAGAGCTCGGCTTCACGCAGATCAGCGAGATCCTGCCGGTGGCGGGAGTGGAGTTGGCCGGCCCGTTGCCCGCTGAGCTGCAGGTGTACACGGCGTTCGGCGCCGCCGTGTCGGCGCGCTCATCGCGCCCTGATGCCGCACGGAGCTTCATCGCGTTTCTGACGACGCCGGCTGCCGCCGCGGTGATCACGGCCAAGGGAATGGAGCCGCTCGGCGCGAACCGGATGCCGCCGATTGCAGCCGGCCAGAGGACAGACGCGCAGAAGCGGGCCGTCGAGGAGTTCAAGACCGCCCGTGGTGTGGAGCTATCGGGGCCATTCCATCCGCTGCTGCGAAGCCCCGAGCTGATGACGCGCACGCGAGCCATGGGCGACTACCTCCGCTACAAGAGCGTGCTGCCACCGCGCCTGAGCGAGTTCGTGATCCTGCTGACCGCGCGCGAGTGGACGCAGCAGTACGAATGGAACGCCCACCATCAGATTGCGATCGAAGCCGGCCTCGACCCGCAGGTGGCGCAGGCAGTGGCCGAGGGACGCCGGCCGATGACCATGAGTGATGACGAAGCGCTGCTGTACGACTTGTGCCTAGAGCTGCAACGGACCAAGAGCATCAGCGACCAGACCTACGGGCGCGCTCTGGCGCGGTTTGGCGAGCAGGGCGTGATCGACACGATGGGCATCGTCGGCTACTACACCATGCTGGCGATGGTGCTGAATGGCACGAATGCGCCGCTGCCACCGGGGGTCACGCCGCCGCTGTTGCCGCTCGCGCCCAGGCGTTGACCGGGTGCTGGTCCAAACGATCCCTTGTCACTCTCGCCGCGGGGCGTGTCGAACCTGACTGGACGGCGCCAGGCACGGCGGAGAGTTGTTCGGCCTCGAGCGACGGGCGTGGTTTGCGCCGCTCCCAATTCTCACCGTACACTCCTGTCCTCGGTTGAGCGCCCAATCCTGGACGTTCAGCTCATCACCTCCGGAGAGATCAATGACCGATACGACTGCCGTGATCAACGCGACTAACCTGGGTGGCTCGCTCACCTGTAAGGACCTGGAGGCAGCGATTCGCTTTTACCGCGACGCCATCGGCTTTGCGGTGGCTGAGACGTACGAGAACGAAGGGAAGGTTGTCGCCGTTGTGGTCGCCGCGGGTGATTGCCGCATCGTCCTCAACCAAGACGATGGCAAGCTGGGTTGGGACCGGATCAAGGGACAGGGCTTCTATCTGCAGATCAACGTGGCGGGCGCTGCGGACGTCGATGCGGCTGCGGCGCGGATCACGGCAGCGGGCGGGGCGCTGCTCGGTGAGCCGGCGGACCGTACGTGGGGTGTGCGGATGTTCCAGTTCAACGATCTGGACGGGTTCAAGCTCGGCGTGTCCACGCCGCTCGCGGGGTAACACCCGCAGCAGCACTCATCCCGCTGTCGCAGTCGGTTTCACGAGGTCTGCAGCGCACGTGCCAATGTGTCGCGCAGAAGCGGTCCTCATGTGGCTATCTGCGGCAGCGTCGGTGGGTGGTTTGCGTCTCGCTGCGGTCAGGCTTCTGGAGGTCCATCGAAGGTAGCCGATTCGACGGCCAGCCGTCAGTGCACGACTCTGCGCGGCACCAGTGCCTTTACGGCCTCGTACACCGCGTCCGGCGATGCGTGCGCCAACGCTTGCACGGTGTCGGGGTGGGCCGCGGGTGCCGTCGCGGCACGACACACGGCCTCGTGCAGCACGAGCTTGTCGCGCTCAGCGGCCATCCAGCCAGCCGTGACGAAGCCAATCCAGAAGAAGGCGAGGGCTGCGGGAATGGCAGGGGCGCCAAGCCACACCCCGGGTGCCGCCGTGCTCGCGATCATCCTGGCGGTGGCGGCGGCCGTGGCGGACGCAGTTGCGACTGCTAGCGCGACACGGCCCAGGCGTCGCACGAAGAAGCGCCATGTGCCCTCGTCCAGACTCGTGAGCGTCGGTCGCAAGCTACGCGGACGTGTCAGCCACGCGCTCAACGCGGCGCCCGCCGCGCCAAGGCACGCCGGCCAAATCCACATGCTGGCTGTCATCTCCATGGTGTGCGTTACAAGTCCTCTTCTGGGCTGCCATCAGGGATTAACGCCAAGAGCGTGGAATTCGTACGCCGGACTTGCCATTGGGGACTTGCCATTGGGGGCTTGCGCGCGCCGCCTCGTAGGCGCAGAATCCGGGGGCGCCCACGTCTGCACAGAAACAGCATGAGCACCATGGACCGGCACCCAAGCACCACGCCCCCAGGCGGCCCTCCGTCGAATCCGCTATCCGAGGAGCTGCTGCGTCGTGCGCGCTCCGGCGACGATCGCGCGCTCGATCAGTTGTTTGCCCGCTACGTGCCCCGCCTGCACCGCTGGGCCCACCGCCGCGTGCCGATGTGGGCGCGCAATGCCGCCGATACCGCCGACTACGTGCAGGAAACCGTGCTCCACACGTTGCGCAATCTCGGCACGTTTCAGCCGCAGCGAGAGGGCGCGCTGCTGGGCTACCTGCGCCGCTCGCTCCTGAACCGCGTGCGCGACCAGTTTCGCCACGCGGCGCGGCACCCGGCACCAGGCGAGCTTGACGATCGGATGGCCGACGGCGGCAGGTCGCCCCTCGACCTGGCGATTCGCGAGCAGGATCGCGAGCGCTACGAGGCCGGCTTGACACGCCTGCGCCGCGCCGACCGTCAGGCCATCGTCGCCAGCATCGAGTTGGGCTACAGCTACGAGCAGATCGCCCTGATGCTCGACAAGCCGTCCGCCGAGGCCGCGCGAGTGGCCGTTCGGCGCGCACTCGTTCGACTCGGCGAGGAGATGAAGAGTGGAGCGCAGTAGCCGCAAGGCGTTTCCCGATTCGCTCGCAGCGGCCCTGGCCGACGGCGCCGCCATCGACTGGCGGGCGGCGGAGACGGCGGCGGCGGGCGGCACCCGTGCCGACCTGGTGCGTCAGCTGCGCGTCATTGCCGCGATCCGCGGCCGGCAGAGCTCCTCGGCACTCTCCGTCGCGCGCCCGTGGCTCAGGCAGATAGTCGTGGCCACTTATGTCTTCGGGGTGGTGGTCGCCGCGGCCAAAGTGCTGGTGGCGCTCGTGGGTGTGCCGGCGGCGCTCGCAGGGTTGTCGCCGCAGGGGGCTGCGGTGCCGTTTGCCGCGAATCTGACGATCTTCGGCGTTGGAGGCCTGCTGCTCGTGTGCGGCGGCGGGCGCGACCGGCGCCTGCAGTTGTTGGGCGGCCTCTATCTGATGATCGCGTCGGCGTTTGTCGAGCCGTTTCTCGCCCCGGCGACGGGCCCGGCTGGAATGCTCGTCAGTGCGCTGGCGCTGTGCAAGCCCGAGTCGTTCTTCGCACTGGGCGTGTGGCTGTTCGCCTGGGCCTTTCCGGCCGAGCCAATCGACCGACCCGCTCGTCGAACGGCCGGCGTCCTCGTCGCGGCGACCGCCGTGGCGGGATGGGCGCTCTTTGTCGCCAACGTCATCGGCACCGGGCATAGCTGGCTCATCGCGAACCCGCGTCTGCTCGCGGTGCTCGGTGCGGTCGACCGCCAGGCGCCGAAGTCGATGTACTGGCCCTTGCTCGTCGCACTGGCGTTCCTCGCGTTGCTGTTTCTTGTGGCCAAGTCTCGCTTCGAGAATGCGGCGCGGCGGCGCAACGTGTCGTGGTTCCTGGGCGCCTTGGCCCTGGGACTGACACCAGTACTCGTTGCCGCCATCGCGACGCCTTTCGTGCCTGCCCTTCGCGATTCGCTGGTGCGCCAGCGGGTTGGCATCCTGATCTACCTCGCGCTTGGTTCGATCGTGCCGATGACGGCCTACGCCGTGGCCGTGAATCGCGTCATGGATCTGCAGTTCGTCATCAAGGCGACGCTGCGGTATGCCTTGGCGCGATACGCGATCTGGGCCGCCATTCTTGCCCCGCTCAGCTACCTGGCGCTCGACGTCTTCGTGAACCGCGGGCTGACGTTCATGCAGTATCTCGATGCCCGGCAGCCAAGCGGCCTGCTCGCTTTCTCGGGGCTCGGGCTCGTGGCGCTCACCTTCCGCCCGCACCTGGTCCGTGCCGTCGACCGGTGGTTCCTGCGGGAGCCGCTCGATTCCCCGCAGGCCATGGCGCGGCTGGAGCACCGGTTCCGGGTCAGTGAGAACCTGCGCGAGATCAGCATCGCACTCGACGAAGAGCTGACGCGGGCGCTGCACGCCGATCGCGTGACCGTGCTGTTGCTGGCGGAAGACGGCGCGTCGCTCGTGGCGCTTGACGGATCCGTGCCCGCCCTGCCGCGAGATTCCGTGCTCCGCGATCTGCTGCAGTCGACGCGCAGCGAAGTGCACCTCGATGCGCGCTCGGCCATCGCGCGTCTCCTGCCAGAGCCCGATCAGGATTGGCTGGCCGCCACCGGCGCGCAGTTGCTGGCGCCGCTGGTGGGGTCGTCCGGCGCCTTGTCGGGGGTCGTGGCGATCGGGGAAGGCGCCAACCGCCTGCCCTACACGCAGAGCCACGTCGCGCTCGTGACGGCGATGTGCGGCCACGCCGCGATGCAGCTCGAGAACCGGTGGCTGCGAGAGTCGCACGCCGACCCCGGCCGGCGGCCCGCGCCCCTGACCGGCGGCGTCGGATGGCAGGACGAACCGGCCACTTGGTGCCCGAACTGCTCCGAGACGTGGAGTCCCGAGACGCGACGCTGCCGCTGTGGCGCCGCCACCAGACCGGCCGTGCTGCCGCTCTTCGTCAATGCCAAGTTCCGGCTGCAGCGCTTTCTCGGCGCCGGCGGTACCGGCGTCGTGTACCTCGCCACCGACCTGGCCCTGGACCGCAAGGTGGCCATCAAGACGCTGCCGGCCATGAAGCGGGACTACGCGGCGCGCCTCAGGCGGGAAGCGCGCGCCATGGCCTCGGTGCGCCATCCCAACCTGGCCACGATCTACGGCGCCGAAGAATGGCACGACACGCCGCTGCTGATTGTGGAGTACCTGGAAGGCGGCACACTGCACGACTGTCTCGCACGAGGGCCCTTGCCTGTGGAGGAGACGCTCGATCTGGGCATCATGCTGGCCGACGCACTCGACCGCGTGCACGGGTCTGGCGTGCTTCATCGCGACATCAAGCCCAGCAATATCGGCTACACCGCCGACGGCGTGCCGAAACTGCTCGACTTCGGGCTGGCGGCCATGCTCGATCGTTCGCACGGGCTCGACGCGGCCGCGGCGGTCATGCCGGCCGATCCGGAGGAGCTCGCGGCGCGGTTCCGCGACGTGAAGGCCTCGTCCACGCTCACCATTACCCACCAGGTCGTGGGCACGCCGTTGTACCTGTCGCCCGAAGCGCTGGCCGGTTCGCCGCCCCAGGAGTCCTTCGACCTCTGGAGCCTGAACATGGTGCTGTACGAGGCCATCGCCGGACGTCATCCCCTGGGCGGTCGCTCCGTGACCGAGGTTGTGGACGCGATCCAGCACGCACCCGTGCCAGACGTGCGAGACGTGCGGCCGGACTGCCCCGCCATCGTGGCGTCCTTTCTCAACGACGCGTTGTCGCGGGTGGCCGCCCGGCGTTGGGCGACCGCGGGCAGCCTGCGCACCGAGTTGCGCGGGCTTCGCTCCCGTCTCGACCAGGCCCGCTAGCCACCCGCTCCCCCACCCCACCGCGCACATTCCGCGCGGCGGGGGCCCCGGGCCGCGGCGTCTGTACGGAACCGAGCTCTTCGGCGTTCTCTCTTGTGACGGCAACGGCCGATTACGAGGGGAGCAATGTCTGTGGAGCACATCGACGCCATCCTGAACGACTGCCTGCTTGCCGCGGGCCAGGGCATCGGCACCGAGAAGTCGGTCGATTTCGACGTCGTGCTCTGGTGGCGCGCACGCTACCGCAGGTTCTTCCTGCACGCCATCACGGCAAACGGGAACTCGTATGCAGCCGACCGGCGCCGCGTCACGGCGGTGGGCCGCTACCTGGTCCAGCGGGCGCTCCACCACGCCAGTGAGTCACCCTCGGTCGACCTGCGCGCCGCCAGTCTGGCGTCACACGACGTGGAGACCGGCTGCCAGATGAACGCCGTGCGCGAAGGGCTCAGTCCCACCGCGCAGACCGCAACCGCTTGACGTTGGCACCTTACGGAGGATTTCATGAACACAGAGACGACCCGCCAGTCCGTTCCACCCGGCCCGTTCCCCCACGGTTACGACGGGTCGGCCGCCGTCGCTCCCGATGAGACACTGGCGCATGAGCAAGCCGTCGATGCCATCCTTGACGACTGCTTCCTCAGCATCGGCCAGGGGATTGGCCTGCGCGCCACGCTCGACTACGACGCAGTGCTGTTTGTGCGCGACAACTTCCGCCCCAAGTTCCTCGCGGCCATGCGGCACTGCGGCAACCGGTGGCTCGAGGATCGCACGACCGTGACGGCCGTCGGATGGATGCTCGGCGAGCGCGCGGCGAGGTACGCAAGCGGCGCGCCCTCCATCAATCGCGACGCGATCAAGCGGGCGTCGGCGGATATCGAGCGCTACTGCCAACTGCACGCCACGCGGCGCAGCGGCGGACGCGGGCGCGCCGGTTCCGAGGCCGCGACGGCGCTGATCGCGGGCTACTGGTGCACGTGGGATCCCAAGGAATAAGCGTGCTGAACGTGCGCGGGGCGTGCCACCACTTGTGGCGCCCCGCGCGTGTCATGGTTGCCGTGTCCGAGGACAGTGGCGGTGGTTAGCCCCCAAAACGACGAGCACGGCACGGAGTCCCTTCGCCGGCTGGCGGCGGGCACGGCGCACGACGTCAACAACCTGCTGCTGCTCGTGAACGGCTGTGCCGAGTTGGCGCTGGACGACGACACGTTGAGCCCGCACACGCGGAAACTCGTGCACGACATCCTCGCCACCGGCGCCCGTGCCGCGGCACTCACGCGGCAGCTCCTGGCCCTCGGCAGGCCGCCCGTCGCGCCCTTTGCCGTGGTGGACGTCGCGGCGCTGCTCAGATCGTCCGAATCGCTGCTCCGCCGGCTGGTCGGCGAGCGCATCAGACTGCACCTCGAGCCGGGCACAGCGCCGCTGTGGGCGCTCAGCAGCGCCAGCCAACTCGAGCAAGTGCTCGTCAACCTTGCCCTGAACGCGCGTGATGCCATGCCCGCGGGCGGTACGCTCAGCATCACGACCGGCGCGGTCGCCGGTCCTGGTGTGCTCGCATCTGCGCCTGTGCCTTCGCGCGGGCCAGGTCGTGTGGTCGTGACCGTGGCTGACTCGGGCAGCGGTATCGATCCGGCGATTCGAGAGCGCATGTTCGAGCCGTATGCCACGACCAAGGGCGACCCGACGCACAGCGGGCTGGGACTCGCCGTCGTGCGGGCCATCGTCGATCAGCTCGGTGGTTCCATCCAGGTATCCACGGCACCGGGACGCGGCACCACGTTCGCGATCGACCTGCCACAGGCGGTCGAGCCCGGCACGCCGACCGCCACATCCTGACGCTACACGACGGCCTGCGCAAGGTATCGTGGACGCTTCGCCAACTACGTCACGCCCATCCTGGAACTGATGGGCACCCGACGACCGGAAACGCCACGAGATCATCGATGGGGAACACTTCGTGACCCCGTCGCCGAATCTGCGCCATCAACAGCTCGTCGGACGACTCCACACCGAGATTGCCCTCTACCTGAGAGCGCACCCACTGGCGGGAGAGGTGTTCCTGTCGCCGCTCGACGTCGTCCTTTCGCACCACGACGTGGTCGAGCCGGACCTGCTCTTCGTTGCGGGTGATCAGGCGGCCATCATGACGGAGAAGGACATCCAGGGGCCGCCAGCCCTCGTCGTCGAAGTGCTGTCGAAAAGCACGCGGAAGCGCGACGCACACACGAAGCGTCGTCTCTTCGAGCGCACCGGCGTCCGAGAGTACTGGCTCGTCGATCCGGAACTCGACGCCGTGCAGGCATTCCGGCTGTCGCCCGAGGGTAAGCTCGTGCGCGCGGCCGAGCTCTCGGCCATGGGCTGCCGCACGCTGACCACGCCGTTGCTGCCAGGTTGCGCCATCGAACTGAGAGATCTGTTCCACGTCTCGGTCTAGCCACGCGCGCACGTCCTACGTCCGCTCCTCCCACACCTTCGCCAGCTCCACAATCACGTCGACCGCCTTCTCCATGTCCTGTACCGAGACCCACTCGAAGCGGGAATGGAAGTTCTGCTCGCCGGCAAAGATGTTCGGCGTGGGCAGCCCCATGAACGACAGGCGCGACCCGTCGGTGCCGCCGCGGATGGCCCGCTCGCGCACCGTCAGCCCGGTCCGCGTGATCGCTTCGCGGGCGCGCTCCACCACGAGCGGGTGCTCGTCGAGCACCTCCCGCATGTTGCGATATTGCTCGTCGACGTGCACGTCCACGGCGGCGCCTGGTACCTCGGCCACGACGCCCTCCGCCAGTGCGCGCAGCCACGCTTCCTTCTCTTTCAAGGCGGCCGTGTCGAAGTCGCGCACGAGCAGCTTCACCGTCGTCCGGTCCACGGCGGCCTGCACCACATTGGGGTGCACGAAGCCTTCGCGTCCCGACGTGGTCTCCGGCGACAGACGGTCGGGCGGCAGCCGGTCGATGAAGCGCGCGGCCAGCTTGATGGCGTTCACCATGCGGCCCTTCCCGTAGCCCGGGTGGGTGTTGAGCCCCCGGAACGTCAGACTGATGGCGTCGGCCGAGAAGCTCTCGTACTCCAGTTCGCCGCGCGGGCCGCCGTCCATCGTGTAGGCGTAGCGCGCGCCGAAGCGGGCCACGTCGAAGTGTGTGGTCCCTTTGCCGATCTCTTCATCTGGCGTGAAGCCGATGCGCATGGCCCCGTGGGGAATCTCAGGATGCGCCATCAGATACGCGGCCGCGGTCATGATGGCCGCCACGCCGCTCTTGTTGTCGGCGCCAAGCAGGGTCGTGCCTGACGCGGTGACGATGTCGTGGCCCAGGCACTCACCCAGGTAGGGCATGTCGGCCACGCGCAACACAGCCTCGGGATCGTCGGGCAGCACCAGATCGCGGCCGTCGTAGGCACGGTGCACGATCGGCGTCACGCCGGCGCCGCTCATCTCGGGGGAGGTGTCCACGTGCGCGATCACGCCAATGACCGGCACGTCGGCCTTGGTGGTGGTGGCGGGAATCGTCGCCATCACGTAACCGTGCTCGTCCATCGTCGCATCGGCAAGGCCCATGGCCTGCAGCTCGGTCACGAGGTCGCGCAGCAGCACGAGCTGGCCGGGCGTGCTGGGATAGGCGGTCGAGTCCTCGCGGGCCTGGGTGTCGTAGGCCACGTAGCGAAGAAAGCGTTCGAGCACTGGGCTGGTCATGACCCTCCATGATGCCATTTGCGCAGCGACCGGGTGTGAGGGGATCGCGTGCTTGAAGGGCCGCGGCTGTTCGGACGCGCCTGCCGAGTGATGGCGGACGGCAGTCGCCATCGTCAACTGAACGCCAGGTCGCAGGTGACGATGTCGGCTGCCCATCGGCGCGGTGACGCTACCCGAGCGCCCGTCGCTGTGGGCAGGCCTGGTGCTCGTGGGCGAGCCGTAACACGAGCGACTGGAGGGGCTGTGCGCCGGCCCCGCGCCTACTCGGCCTTCGGCGTCTCACCCGGCGCTTCCCAGCCGAGCGCGATGAACTCCGCGCGCTTGGCCGCGGCATCGCCGTCGAAGTGCTGCGTCTCATCGAGCGCGTAGTTGCGCGACCACAGCAGCCCGCCGTTCACGTAGACGCGAAAATCTCGGCGGCCGAACTTGGCGCACATGCGCGCCTCGGCCTTGTCGGCGCCTTTGCGCAGCAGCCACAGCCGCGTTTCGATGCGCGAATCGAGATCCACGCGGACCGCCACCGGCGGCGCGCCGGCCACCCCTGCGGGTTCTGGCGGTGTCTGCGGACTGGCCACGCGCTCGTCATCCTCAGCCATCTCGGCCTCCTGACTGCCGGCTAGGAGTCTACTCCTCCATCCGCCGCCACGTCTTCACTAAGGTATTGACCTTAGTGACTGCACCTCGGTATGGTTAGGCACATGCCTAATCAATCGGCGCATCTGTCGCAGGTGTTCTCGGCCCTTGCCGATCCTACCAGACGCGCGGTGCTGGCGCGTCTCAGCGAGGGGCCGTGTCCCACCACCTCGCTGCTGCGGCCGTTCAAGATGGCGCTGCCCTCGTTCGCGCAGCACCTCGACGTACTCGAGCGCAGTGGCCTCGTGCGTTCACGAAAGGTGGGCCGCGTGCGCACCTACGAGCTGGCGCCGCAGCGGCTGGAGGCGGCTGAGCATTGGCTTTCGGCCCGCCGGAAGGAATGGCATACGGCTGAATCAACTCGACAGTTACCTCGACACCCTCGAGAAGGAGCGCTCATGACTGCCCCGTACGTGCTGAACCCCTCGCTCGACCTCGTGCTGGAACGCATCGTCGATGTGCCGCCCGATCTTGTGTGGCTGGCCTGGACCTCGCCCGAGCACCTCAAGCAGTGGTTCTGTCCGCG
>JANORI010000426.1:0-7074 GCA_031415235.1 Acidobacteriota bacterium
ATCGCCCGAGACGCGTCGTACGACCCCGGATTCGACCAGCTCCTTGATGCAGTTCTCGACGTCGAGCCGCATGCGCCCGAAGGCCTGCATGATGGCTTCTGCGTCGAACTGCTCGGTCGGGCGTGCGCTGAGGAACCTGAGGATGCCCGCCCTGAGCGGCGATTGCACCAGGATGCGGAACCGTGCCTCGGCGTCGTGTTCCTGCTTGGTCGTCGAGCTCGTGGCTCGGCGTGCGGCGAAGGTGATGTCGTCCACGGGCTGGCTCTCTTCCTACTGTCCTTCTATCGGACAGTCGGCAAGGGACCTTGAGGGGGGAGGGCGCGGCCCAATCAGTGCCAGGGTGCGCAAGGCTGTAACGTCCCGGTGATACTCTACCGTCGATTCACCGACTTTCTGGAGGACGACGTCCGTGCCCCACCGCGCCCCTGGTACTACCGGCAAGAAACGCTCGCACCTGAGTGGCCGCCCCATCCGCTACTACCGGCCCAAAGGCAGCGCCGACATCCGCACGCTCATCGACGAGGGCTTCCAGGCGTTCAACGCCGCTCGCCTCGGCGAGTCCTGCCGCATCTACTCGGACAAGATGCTGTCGCCCGACCACGACACGACCATCGCCCTCACCGTGGCCGGCGCGTTGACCCCGGCTGGGCTGGGCGGCGCGATCATCGAGCTGATGGAGCGCGGGCTCATCGACTTCGTGATCAGCACCGGTGCCAATCTGTACCACGACCTGCACTACGCGCTGAACTTCACGCTGCACCGGGGCTCGCCGTTCGTGGACGACCGCGAGCTCTACGAAGACGGCGTGATCCGCATCTACGACGTGCTCTTTCCAGCGCAGGTGCTGCTCGACACCGATCGCTATGTGCGCGAGTTCCTGGTGCGTTCGGAGCTCGACGGCCCGGTCTCCACGGCCGAGCTGCACTACGCGCTCGGCCAGGATCTCCGGGCGATGCACCCGGGGTGCGAAGAGTACTCGGTGCTGGCCGCCGCGGCCAAGGCAGGCGTGCCCATCTACACCTCGTCGCCAGGCGACAGCTCCATCGGCATGAACATCGCCTTCCACGAACTGATGAACGACGGCCATCTGATGATCGATCCCAACATGGACGTCAACGAGATCTGTGCCATCATCCTGGCGGGACAGAAGAACGGCGCCGTGATTCTCGGTGGCGGCTCGCCGAAGAACTTCTACCTGCAGGGCCAGCCCACGCTCTGGGAGGTCTACGGCATTCCCAAGGGCGGCAACGACTACTTCATCCAGATTACGACCGACCAGGTGGTGTGGGGCGGACTCTCGGGCGCCACCCCGGCCGAAGCCGTGAGCTGGGGCAAGGTGAATCCCGATGTGCTGCCCGACACCTGCGTGACGTATTGCGATTCGACGATTGCGTTTCCGTTGTTTGCGGAATATGCCGTGGGTCACGCCAACAACCGCCGCCCGTTGAAGCGGCTCGTCGAGAAGCGCGCGGCCCTGGTGGCCGCGCTCAAGGCGGAGGCGGGCAAGCCCCGCGACGCCGACGACAGCTAGGCCGATGGTCCGGCTGCGCGGCGGCAACCTCGTGCTCGGCGACCGCGTCGTGCGTAGCGGCGCGCTCTCGCTCGACGGCGGGCGCATCGAGGAAGTGGGTGCCGACATCGGCGCCTCGCCCGTCGATGTCGACTGCACGGGCTGCTGGGTGCTACCTGGCTTCATCGACACGCATATTCACGGCGTGCACGGCACCGACGTGCTGGCCGACGCCGAGGCTGTCGCGCGGGTCGCTGCGCAGTTGCCGCAGCACGGCGTGACTGGCTTCTGTCCCACCACGTTGGCGTGCGCGCCCGAGGCCCTCGACCGCTTTCTGGCCGCTGTGGGCGCGGCCGTGCACACGCCTGCGGGTTCGGCGCGCGTGCTCGGCGCGCATCTCGAGAGCAACTTCATCAACCCCGACTACCGGGGCGCCCAGCCGCACGACTGCTTGCGGCGGCCGCCTCGCGCCG
Source organism: Acidobacteriota bacterium (assembly GCA_031415235.1). GTDB lineage: Bacteria > Acidobacteriota > Vicinamibacteria > Vicinamibacterales > UBA2999 > CADEFD01. The sequence goes on from JANORI010000426.1 coordinate 1,984, forward strand.
GTGACCCGCGGCTGTGCGACGGCGAGTTCACCGGCGTCGCCATCCTCGAGACGATTGCCGCGCACCGGGCTCACGTGCGGATCGTCACGCTCGCGCCCGAACTCGACGGCGGGCTGGACCTGGTGGCGTCGCTCGTCGCGGCCGGCCACCGCGTCTCGCTTGGACACTCGGCCGCCACGTTCGAGCAGGGACAGGCGGCAATTGCCGCCGGCGCCCGTCACGCGACGCATCTGTTCAACCGCATGCCGCCGCTGTCGCATCGCGCCCCTGGCCTGGCCGGGGCGGTGCTGGCCGACGACGCGGTTACGTGTGAGGTCGTCTGCGACGGCTACCACGTGCATCCGGCCATGGTGCGGATGGCCGTGCGCGCGAAAGGCGTCGCCGGCGTGCTCGCCATTACCGACGCTACCGCCGGGGCCGGCTTGCCGGTGGGCGCCACCGCGCGGCTTGGCCAGCACGTGATTCACGTGCGCGATCGCCGGGCCGAACTGGCCGATGGCACGCTGGCCGGCAGCGTGCTTACGATGGACGGGGCGTTCCGCTTGCTCGTCGCCGAGGCCGGCTTGAGCGTCATCGAGGCCGCGCACCTCTGCGCGACGACACCCGCCCTGGCCCTGGGACGGCACGACCTCGGCCTGCTCGAGCAAGGCCGGGCGGCCGACGTGGTGGTGCTCGACGAGCGCTTCCGCGTGCGTCAGACGTGGGTCGGCGGCGTGCCGGTGTGGAACTCCGGTGCCTCTCACGCCGTCTCTGCGACCGGGGGACTGTGATGAGATTCCACGCAACCGGCACCTGCGGACTGGGAGTGGCCCTCGTGGCCGGCGCGCTCTCGGCGTGCACCGTCAACGTCAACACCGAAGGCGCGACCGCCACCGAGACACGGAAGTTCACCGTGACGGGCCCGCCGACCGTGACCCTCGACACCTTCGACGGCGCCATCGAGGTGCACTCGTGGGACCGCAACGAAGTCGAGGTGGTCGTCGACAAGCAGGCCCAGGACGACGCGGTGCTCGCACAGATCGTGGTCGAGCAGTCTCAGGAGGGCGACCACGTGACGCTGCGCGTGCGCGGTCCGGCCGAGGCACGCCGCTCGGGCTTGGTGATCGGCGTGTCGTTCTCGCCGCGCGCCACGTTGCGCGTGGCCCTGCCGAAGGCCGCGACGCTGGAACTGAAGAGCGGCGACGGCAGCATCACCGTCGAGGACGTCGCTGGCACCGTCACGCTTCAGTCGGGCGACGGGTCGATCGTGGGCACGCGCCTGTCGGGCGACGTGCGCGCGCGCACGGAGGACGGGTCCATCCGCCTGCGCGAGGCGACCGGTAAGGTCGACGTCGAGACGCGCGACGGCAGCATCGCCGTGAACGGCACGCTGACGAACCTGCGCGCCAAGACGGGCGACGGCTCGGTGCGGATTGGTGCCGACGAGGGCAGCGCGCTGTCCGCCGACTGGCTGGTCGAGACCGGGGACGGCAGCGTCGAGGTGCGGCTGCCGCACGGCGTTGGCGTCGTGGTCGACGCGTCCACCTCCGACGGCGTCATCCGCTCCAGCTATCCAGGTCTGACGATTCCCGACCGCCCCGAGGGCGAGCGCACGGACCGCCGCGAGCTGAAGTCGACGCTCGGCGCCGGCGGCCACACGCTGCGCGTACGGACCGGCGACGGCTCGATTCGCTTCGAGTCCTGACACCGATCCAGCGACGTCAGCTGGACGCCGGGCGCGGCGCCAGATGCACGTAGGTGCTTGGATCCAGCACGCCGGCCTCGGCGAATGCCTCGCGCCGCTCACGGCACTTGCTGCACGCACCGCAGTGCGCGTCGCCGACCGGGCTCATGCATGACAGCGTGAGCTCGAACGGCACCCCCAGCCGCGCGCCGAGTTCGATCGCCTGGGGCTTTCGCAGCGCGATAAGCGGCGTCACGATGGTGAGGGCATGCGCCAGGCCGCGCGATAGCGCCTCGGCCATGGCCGCGAAGAAGGCCGGTGTGGCATCTGGGAACGGGTTGCCGGCAAGTGGGCCAATCGCGATGCGCCGCGCATCGCCGCGTGCCGCCACGAGACCGGCCTTCGCCAGCAGCGTCACGTTGCGCCCCATGAGGAACACGTGCGCATCCGGCGTGTCGTAGCCGGGCGGCTGTCCGACGAGCGCCCAGTGGTCCGGCGGATACACGTCGCCCATTGGCAGCTCGACGACCGTGAGCGGTTGCAGGCGTGCGGCCATGACGGGTGACGCCAGGAGCCGCGACAACATCCGCAACTCCGCCGTTTCCCACGCCAGGCCCGAGCGCACGTAGACGGGCCGTACGTCGTACTGCGCCGCCTCGTGGACGAGCAATACCGCGCTGTCAAGGCCGCTCGATACGAGCACGACCGACGAGGGACGGGCAATCACGCGACCCGAAGGATACAATCAACCACCGGCGTGGGGGCACAAGAAGTTCGCGAGGCAGGGGCATGACCGGCGTCCGCACCGGTCTGGTGGTCTTCGACCTCGATGGCACCCTCGTGGACTCGGCGAGCGATCTCGCGTCGGCGGCGAGCGCGCTGACCGAGGAACTCGGGGGCCGGCCGCTGACGCGGAGCGAGGTGATCGGGATGGTGGGCGAGGGCGCTGCCGTGCTCGTGCGCCGCGCGCTCATCGTGGCCGGCGTCGACCCGGGCACTCCCGGCGCCGTCGACCGTTTCCTCGCCCTCTACGCCGCGCGTCTGCTCGACACGACCGGGCTCTACCCCGGCATCCTCGCCGTGCTCGATGCGCTCGACCCGCTCGTGGCGCTGGCCGTGCTCACCAACAAGCCGGCGGCCCCGGCTGAGCGCCTGCTGGCCGCACTTGGCGTGCGCGACTACTTCGTCGAGGTCGTCGGTGGCGATGGCCGCTGGCCGCGCAAGCCGGATCCGGCTGGTCTCGTCGCCCTGCGCATGCACGCGCGGGGTGGACCCGTGGTGATGGTCGGTGACTCACCGGTGGACGCCGACACGGCGGCTCGCGCCGGCGCGGCGTTCGTGCTCGCGCGCTACGGATTTGGAGCGGCGGCGTTCGGTGAAGGCGTGGTGACGCCCTTCGTGGGCGAGGCACCACAGATGCTGGCGGACGTCATCCGACGGGCGATGGGGGCTGCGCGTTCCATCGATTGATCCGGCGATCTGGTGGTCCTCTTCTGGCAGAGATCCTCGATCCGGTCCGTTTATACTTGCGGCGATGCCCCCACCCGTCATCGAGAACCCGATCCTGAACGGGCCGTTCGACGAGCCGTCCCGGCACTTCGAGTTCAACGACCAGGGCATCACCGATCGCATCGCCACTGGCCGACGCGCGAGCGGCTACTTCCTGCCGATCGCCAGCGCCCGCAAGAAGTCTGGCCAGATCAAGTTCGACACCGAATGGACCCAGGACCGCTTCCTCTCGAGTCCGCGCATCAACCGCATCCGCGAGCGCGTGAAGCAATGGCGGCAGGGCGGCTACCTCGGCTGCACCCGCACCACCGACCGTCTGCTGCGCTACTGGAGCGACCCCACTCGCGAGAAAAAACTGTTCTTCTGCCAGCGCGAGGCCGTGGAGACGGCCATCTACCTCACAGAGGTGGCCGGCGGCTTCGGAGACGCCTGGATCGAGAACGAGCTGCGCCAGGAGAACGTGGATTTCAACGCCGGGCTGCCGCGCCTGGCGCTGAAGATGGCCACCGGCTCCGGCAAGACCGTGGTGATGGCGATGCTCGTCGCCTGGCAGGCGCTCAACAAACTCGAGGACCGGCAGGACCGCCGCTTCAGCGACGCGTTCCTGATCGTCACGCCCGGCATCACGATTCGTGACCGGCTGCGCGTGCTGCTGCCGCAGGACCCGTCGAACTACTACCGCGAACGCGACATCATCCCGTCGGACCTGATGGAGCGGCTCGGCCAGGCCCGCATCGTGGTCACCAACTACCACGGCTTCATTCTTCGCGAGCGCGGCAACGCCGCCAAGCTCACCAAGGCGATTCTCACGAAGGGACAACCGAGTCCCTTCACGGAGTCGCCAGAGGTGATGGTGCGCCGCGTGTGTCGCGAGCTGGGCAGCAAGAAGCAGATCCTCGTGCTGAACGACGAGGCGCATCACTGCTACCGAAGCAAGCCCGCAGCGGATGCCGAGCCCGGCGCCGTCACGCCCGACAAGCTCACAGGCGACGACCGCGTAGAGGCCAAGAAACGCGAAGAAGAGGCCCGCGTGTGGATTTCGGGTCTCGAAGCCATTCACAAGAAGCTGGGCCTGCGTGCGGTCTACGACCTGTCGGCCACGCCGTTCTTCCTGAAGGGCAGCGGCTATGCCGAGGGCACGCTGTTTCCGTGGGTCGTGTCCGACTTCTCGCTGATCGACGCCATCGAATCGGGCATCGTGAAGATCCCGCGCGTGCCTGTCGAAGACAACTCGATGACGGGCGACCAGCCAACCTACCGCGACTTGTGGCCCCGCATCCGCGAAGATCTTCCGAAGAAGGGCCGCAAGGCGGATGCTGGTGGCGAGGAGCCCAACCTACCCGCGGAACTGGAAGGCGCGATTCGCTCGCTCTACCAGCACTACGAGAAGTCGTTTACACGCTGGACTGCGAACACGGAGCTGGCCGTCCGTGGCGGCACACCGCCCGTGTTCGTGGTGGTCTGCAACAACACCAGCGTGTCGAAACGCGTGTTCGACTACATCGCCGGCTGGACGCGCACACTCGCAGACGGTACGCGCGTCGTCGTGCCAGGGCAGTTGCCGCTCTTCAACAACGAACAAGACGGGCGTTGGTCAACCCGACCGAAGAGCATTCTCGTGGATTCCGAACAGCTCGAGTCGGGCGAGGGCATGAGCGACGAGTTCAAGAAGCTCGTGGCCGTGGAGATCGAGGAGTTCAAGGCCGAATACCGGGAGCGCTTCCCTGGCCGAGACACCGACGACTTGACTGACGAAGACCTGCTGCGCGAAGTGATGAACACCGTGGGCAAACACGGCAAGCTGGGCGAGCAGGTGCGCTGCGTCGTGTCGGTGTCGATGCTGACCGAGGGCTGGGACGCCAACACCGTCACCCACATCCTTGGCGTGCGGGCCTTCGGTACGCAGCTGCTCTGCGAGC
>JANORI010000427.1:0-2174 GCA_031415235.1 Acidobacteriota bacterium
GCAGGCGTTTCTTCACGCCGTCGTGGCCCGCCACCATGTCGAGAGTGAAGTTCGACTCCACGTACTCGAGCAGGCCGTAGCACTCGGCCTCGATCACCGATTTCTTCTGCTCGCGCAGCGCCTTCACGTCGAGCCGCGCGCCATGTTCGTCGACCGAGGCCAGAATCTGACGGATCTGGATGCGGGTGAGGCCCGAGGTCATCTGCGCCAATCGCGCCACGGGCAGATCGGACCTGGTGCGATACCACTCGGCGTCGCGCAAACCCTCGAGGAACTGCAGCCGCTCGGCTTCATCCGGCCGCGTGACCTCGACCTCGATGGTCTGCGGCGAGCGCACGACGCGCGCGCTCACGTCGGCCAGGTTCTCGGTGACCAGCACGATCGTGATGTTGGCCGCGAGCAGCGCGGGGTCGGTCGCCCATTTCTGGATGTAGACGCGCACCGCGCGGTCGTCGGCACTGGCCTCGCCGGCCGATTCGGGCACGAGCGTTTCGGCATACGGCAGCAGCACCGCCACGCCCAGCCGCGTCGGGCCGTGCACCACCTGCTTCAGGAACGCATCGAGCAGCGCGCAGAAGGCCACCGGCTCACGCGGCAGCGCCTGCGCGAAGGTGGTGCCGTGCACGGCATCGACGACCGACACGCTCGCGCTGAAGTGGGTGTGCGATTCCCGCGTGTGGAACACGGCGCCGTTGGCGCGCTGGTACTCGATTACGACGTCGCGCTGGCCGAAGATCCACTCGGCAAGGAACGGCGTGAGCGGCAGAAACGTCGGGGCAGCTGCGACCGCGCCCGCGGCCGCGCCGAGAGGCGCATCAACCGGCGTGGGCACCGGCACGAGGTCGTGCGTGTTGCCGTGCAGCAGGAACGTGTTGCCGAGCCGCGCGCGAATGCCGTGGGCCAGCGTGCGCGCCCAGCGCGGATACCGTTCGAACGGCGTGCTCATCGTCCCTTCACCTTCTGCCGGGTCGGCGCAGCCGTGGCGGTGGGTTCGGCCGGCACCGGTGGCAGCCCGGCTGGGGCCTCGACGCCCGTCTCCCATCCGCCCGTGTCGTCGCGCAGCAGCGTTTCCATCTCGCGCACGACCCGCTCGGAATCTTCGGACTGCCGCACGATGGTGTCGAGTTCATCGGCGATCGCCTGCGGGTCGCGCAGCGACAGCGAGTTCTGGTGCAGCACCTCGACCAGCGACTCCATGGAGTCGATCTCGGCCTGCAGCGTGCGGGTCGTGTCGGCCACCTGGCCAATCGACGCCAGCAGCCGGCGCTTCAACTCGAGGTTCTTCTCGAGCGCGGCCGCCGCGCGTAAGGGCAGCCCTTCGCGCGTCAACTCCTCTTCGAGATCGGCGATTTCGCGCTCCAAGTCGCTGGCGCTGCGCCGCGCCGGCATGCGCTGATAGCGCTGCAGCGCAATCAGCCGGTGCAGACAGCCGTTCAGGATCAGGTCGAGCTTGCCGCGCTGCTCGGAGAGATAGGCCTGCGAGATGCCCGACAAGCTCTGGTAGTTGGCCTCGATCAGGCCGCACAGTTGTTCCATGGCGGAATAGCGTTTCGCGTGCGGCGCGCTCAGGTCGGCGATCACCCGCGAGCGGCCGGCGCTGGCCTTGGCGCGCGCGATTTCGCGCTTGCGGCGGCTCACCAGACGGCGCAGCGGACCCGAGTCGAGAATCGGCAGCAACACCAGCTCGGAGCCGGCCCAGATGAGCAGCGGCAGCGGGTTGAGGGCCACGAGTGAGACGAGCGCCGCGCCGCCGAGCACGATGGCCTGGTACTGATTGAGAATCAGCTCCCGCAGAATCGAGCCGGCAGAGACGTCGTCGTCTTCGGAAGGGGCCATCGCTCAGGCTACGCGCCCGGCTTCTCGCCGACCCGGCCCCCGACACTCGGCGTCACGCTCTGCGGGGCGGCCACGGGCGGCGCGCTGATGCCCATCTCGAGCTCGAACTGCTGCAGGATGCCAGCGGCCTTGAGCTTGCGCGACGTGCGCTCGCGCTCGATGGTGGCCGTGTCGATGCTGCCGGTGGCCACTTCGACCGCGGCCTTCGACTCGGCCACCTCCTGCTTGATCTGCTCGAGAAACTTGTCGGCGGTGGAGGCCACGCCGTAGGACTGCAGCTCCACGATGGCGTCGGCGGCCACGCGCATCACCTGCGCCTTCTGGCGATCCTTCAGCGC
>JANORI010000428.1:0-3138 GCA_031415235.1 Acidobacteriota bacterium
GCACTCGAACGCCGTGGGTCGCGCATCGAGGATTTCGACGTCGCGATCGCGGCGCATGCACTGGCACTCGGCGCCACCCTCGTGACCTCGAACGTCGAACACATGGCCCGTGTACCAGGAATTCGAGTCGAAGACTGGGGCCAGTAGCCCGAGGCTCCACCAACCATCGGACGCATCGGCCTCGCAGCACGGCAGCTGATCCAGACGTCAGACGCGTTCGCGCGTGGGCTGCACGGCGTGAATCGTCATCACCCGACGTGTGATGGCGGCCAGATTCGGCGTGCCACAGCAGCCCATCACGCGCCCGAGTTCTGTCTGCAACATCTCGAGCACCGACTGCACGCCGTCGGCGCCGTAGGCGGCCAGGCCCCACATCACCGGCCGGGCCACGAGTACCGCGCGCGCGCCGGATGCCAGCGCCTTCATGACGTCGCTGCCGCGCCGGATGCCGCCGTCGAGCAGCACCGGTACCTGAGGGCCCACGGCGTCGACGATGGGCGTAACGGCGTCGAGGGGTGCGGGCTGTCCAGGGGCCACGGCCCGTCCGTAGTTGGACACCACGAGGCCCTGCGCGCCGTGGGTCACGGCAGTCGTCGCGTCGAGAGCCGTCATCACGCCCTTGACCAGCACCGGCACCGACACGGCGCCGCGCAGGGCGTCCACGGCGGCCCAGTCGACCCGCGCTGGCCGTCGCGCGCCAGCCACGGGAGTGCCCACCGTGAGCAGGATGGCCTTGCAGCCGGCCCGCTCCGCGTCTCGAGCCTGCGTTTGCACTTTCGTCGCGCCGTCCTCGGCGAACGCCTGGAAGATGAGCGGTGTGGTCGCCTGCGCCGCCATCGCTTGCACACTATGCGACGACCGGCTGCTCACGACGACGGCGGCCTGTGCGGCCGAGGCGCCACGCACCGTGGCCAGCTCGCCGTCGGGATGGAAGCGGCGCTGGTCGGTGACGGGCCCGACGACAATCGGCGCAAAGAGCGGCACGCCGGCGAGCTCGAGTGACAGGTTCAGGTCGAGGCAGTTCACCATCATCCGCGGCCGGAACGTGATGCGGTCGAACGCCGCGCGCTCGCTACCAGAGACCAAGCGGAAGGTGTCAGCCGGCAGGACGCGTTCCGCCTCGGCCTCGAACTCCAGAACGTTGACCAGCTCGTTGCGCGGTGCGACCCGCGTCAGCCACTCGCGTCGTGTTTGCAGTGCCATGGTCAGGGGAACCTCATGCGGACGGCCGTTCGGTCCAGCTCGGCAAGCGATGTCCGCCCTGCTGCGGCCATTGCCGCCACGAGCTCGGCCTGAATCATCTCGATCACGCGCTGCACGCCCGGCGGGCCGAAGGCCCCGAGTCCCCACCGCGTCGCCCGGCCCAGGCACACGGCGCTTGCGCCCAGGGCCAGCGCCTTCATAACGTCGGCGCCGCGCCGGAATCCGCTGTCGACCAGCACGGGCACGCGTCCGCGAATCGCGTCCACGATCTCTGGCAGCACTTCGAGCGTTGACGGCCCGTAGTCGAGCGACCGCCCGCCGTGGTTCGACACGATGATGCCCTGCGCGCCGTGCTCGAGGCAGAGCCGCGCGTCTTCAGCCGTGAGGATGCCCTTCACGAGCAGGGGTCCGGTGATGAAGGGGCGAATCTGCTCCAGGTACCGCCACTCGTACCACAAGCGCCCCTCGGGCACGCGGTACGGGTTACGCGGCCCGCCGGTGGCCGGTCGCGCCGGTTGTGCCGTCGGCGTGCGTGGGCTGCCGCCCAGGTTGCGCAGGTGCTGCGTGCGCTCGTAGAACGTCGCCTGCTGATCCACGGTGACGACGATGGCCTGGCACCCGGCGCCCTGCACGCGATCGAGCAGCGCGCGGCTCTCGTCGAGGCTGCGCCGCGGGTAGAACTGGAACCAGGCCGCACCGCTCGAGGACGTGGCGATCTTCTCGGCCGGCTGACTGGAGTTGTTGCTGATGATGAACGGCGTCCTGGTGGCGGTGGCCGCCTGGCGCATGCCCACTTCGCCGTCTGGGTGGAGCGCCACCTGCAACGCCGTAGGCGCCACGAAGAGCGGGAAGTCGAGGTTCAGCCCGAGCACGGTCGTGCGGGTGTCGACCGCTGTGGGTTCGATGGGCGTGCGCGGCACGACATCCACCCAGTCGAACGCGTCGCGATTGCGCCGGATGGTGAACTCGGAATCGGCACCGTGCGCGGTGTAGTCGTAGACCGTCTGCGGCACGTTGCCGTGGAACACCGGCTCGAAGTCGAAGACCGACGTCATCTCGTCGAACCCAGGCACGCGTCGATGGTCGCCGCGGGAACTGGGGTCGCGCTGTGCGGACACGAGGGGCGACCCGGCGACAAGGGCCGCCATGCTCATCAGCGCGTCGCGCCGGCTCGGACTTCGTCGCCACCGCCGTTCGATTGGGCCCACAATTGCCTCCTCAGGCAGCACGGGCAGGCCTGCCCTCGCTTATGGCAATGATACCCGGCGCGCGACCACGCTATGCTCGCGTCATGCCGAAGTCAACGCGCGATCGTCGAGGGGTCGTCGATCGCGTCGGACGCATTGGAGACACTGTCATGTCCAGGTGTATGGTCATCGCCCTCGTGTGCCTCGCATGCCTCTCGAATCGGGCGCGGGCCCAGTCGCCGACGCTCGCCGTGCTCAGCTCGAACGCGACGAGAGCCGTGGTGCAAGTGCTCGGTCCCCAGTTCGAGAAGGCTACCGGGCAGCGCGTCGCCTTTACGTTCGCCAACTCGGCGGACCTCAGGGCGCGTATCGATAGCGGCGAAGCCTTCGACGTGGCGATCCTGACGACCGCGCTCGTCGACGACCTTGCGACACGAGGCGCACTGACGGCGTCCACCCGTGTGGGCATCGCGCGCGCCGGCGCCGGCGTGGCCATCAGGAAGGGCGCACCGAAGCCGGATCTCTCGACAGCCGAGAGCTTCAAGCGGGCGTTGACGGCCGCGACGTCGGTGGCATACGTAGGTCAGGGCGCAACCGCGGTCATCGTGAAGGGCATCTTCGACCGATTCGGTATCGCAGCCCAGATGCAGGCAAAGACCAAGCTCGTGCTGTACGCCGCCGAGGCGGTGGCCGCGGGTGAGGCAGAGCTCGGCTTCACGCAGATCAGCGAGATCCTGCCGGTGGCGGG
>JANORI010000429.1:0-1501 GCA_031415235.1 Acidobacteriota bacterium
CCGCCGACACCGGCATCAGCACGGCCACCGGGAGATTGCGATCGCGGACGAGGATCGAACCGTACTTGCGGGCACTTCTCACCCAGGCGCCCGTGTTGCGGTGCAACTCGCGGAGGGAAATGGCCTTCATGTGTGACATTGTCACACATGGAGACGGCATCGTCAACCGCCCCACCGTCGCACGGATTCCTCGAGCCGGTGCAGGTCAGAACGGCCGTTGCCGCCGTCGCGACGGTCATCGTGACCGGCGACCTGGATCTGCTTGTTCTTCGTCGCTACAGCGGCATCGATATCGTCTTGCCGCGCGACTTCCTGGGCCGCCTGCCGTCGTAACCCGCGCGGCGCGCCTGCCCACGCCCTTCCCTGTCTCCAAAACGTCTCCAAGAACCCGGTCGAAGGAAAGCGCCTGCAGAAGTTCGTAAACAAGGGCCTCGTGCCCGTGACGAAGCTGCACCAGGGCACGGTGTGGCCCGGCTAGTGCGCGCCGCCCTTTGATGCCGCGGGCAGGCGCAGGGCGACGAGCGCTCCCGGCAAGGTGCCACTGGCGACTTGCACGACCACGTATTGCCGGCCCTCGTGCAGGTAGCCCATCATGCCGTACTGGCCCGGCGCTGGCAGCTTGACGGTGCCCAGGCGCTTCCCCGTGCGCTTGTCGAGCGCGTAGAGCACCGGATCGCCGCCGGGCGCGGTGAGCAGCAGCGTCTTGGTGGGCATCGTGATGCCGTGCACCAGCTGGCCCGTGGGCGGAACATCCAGCCCCTTGAGGCGTGGATGCTCGCGGATGTGCCGTGGCGTGTCGCCATTCGGCGTCTCCCACAAGAACTCGCCGGTGTGCATGTCGATGGCGATGATGCGACTGTAGGGCGGCTTCCAGATCGGCAGGCCTTCGGGTCCGCGCAGGTCGCCGCGGTTGGCCACGACCCAGCGTGACAGGGTCGCGCCGGTCGTCTTCGGATCGTCTGGCTCGTCCATCTTTTCGCCGGGCACGAGGTTCTCGGCGCGGCACAGGCGCTGGGTCGCGACAAACAGCACGCCGGCCTGGGGATCCGCCGTGGTCGGGCCGTTGATGTTGCTCGCGCCCGCCGGGCAGCTCACAAACGACCGGAGGCCGGAGGGATGGCCCACCTGAATGGGCGGTGTGAAGAGCGGCCCCGTCTTGTAGCGCGTGCGGATCGCGATGGCCTCGGCGCGCAGCTCCGGCGTGAAGTCGATGAGGACGTCTTCGGTCAGCTCCTGAATCTCGAGCGGCTTGGGCCGCGTGGGGTGCGGCTGCGTTGGCGACAGTTTCTCGCCCGGGAGATCCGACGCCGCGACCGGACGCTCGGGAATAGGCCACACGGGCTTCCCGGTCTCGCGATTGAGGGTGTAGGCAAAGCCCTGCTTCGTCGTCTGCACGGCGATGGGCGTGGGCGTGCCGTCGACGACGACGTCCAGCAGTACGGGTGCGGTCGGATTGTCGAAGTTCCAGATGTCGTGATGCACCGTCTGGTAGTGCCACGCG
>JANORI010000430.1:0-3436 GCA_031415235.1 Acidobacteriota bacterium
GCGATTGAGGAGAAAGGTAAGAACCGAGAGACGCTTGCGTCCGTCGTACCTGGGTTTGCTGACACCGACGTCCAAACATTGGTCAAGTCAACGCTTGAGCGCGCCTCAACCGCTCTGGATCGCTCCGCGCGCGCCAATACCGCAATTCTGGCGACAGGCGGGCTGCTCGTAGTCGTAGCCTTTGCCGTGGCGAGCGCAACAAACCGCTGGGAGGCTGTGGCCTTCGGCGGCTTCGGCATGGCCGGGATCATAGCCTCCCTGATCACGAATCCGCTGAAGTCCATCGGCCTTGGCGCGAGGCGGATCGTTCAAGTGCAAGTCGCATACCTGAGCTTCCTGAACCAAGTCCGCCTACTGGGCGAATCTCCTGGTAACGGCAAGGTCGATGCACTCGAAAGGAGCAGGCAGCTCGGGTCCGCGACGTTGGATATTCTGAAAGCGCTGGAAACACATTTCGGAACGTGAACGGCCTAACACTGCGCTGCACCCGACGGCCGCGGACCTGACGCAGCGCGGCCGCGGGTGAGCGCACGACGTTAGGCTTCTACGCGAACACGATCCCGGAATAGAACAATGGGGCGCTCCGGCACGACGAAGACCACAGCTGCGCGACCGTCGCGGCAGGCTGGGCCACCGGCCAAGGGCCGCACGCGAGGCCGGCCGACCCGCGACACTGATCGGGAAGAGCGAATCACGATGCAAGTGGTCGTCGATGCTCACGACGCATCCGAGCGTGCCATGGGTTGGTTCGCGTACCTCGAAGAGGAGCTTGAGTGTCCGTTTACAGCTCGGTGCACGCACAGGCGCGCGATCTCTCCGCTGCGGGCGGGCGACGAGGTCGAGGTACTGTCGCTGGCGCCCGCCGAGGAGTGCACACACGAAATGTTCGTGATGATCCGGTGGGAGAACGACGGCTTGGGCGTACCGCTTTCGCAGCTCGAGCCAAGCGGTGCTGGGCGAGGCACAGGGGTGGCCATGGCCGACTGGCACTACTGGGTTCGCCATGGCTACGAATTCTGAAGATCGGAATACGAAGCCTAACATCGGCTTGCAGCCGACAGCGGCCTGCGGGAACATGAGGCCGCTGCGGCTGAAGCCGAGGCGTTAGGCATTCGCGAACGGTCACCGAGGCAAATCGCTAGAATCTAAACGTGCTGCTGCCGAACGCCGAGCGAGCGATCATCGACCCGTCAAAGCTGTACGGCTACGTACTCTCGGCGTCGCACCCGGTGGGGCGTTTCAAGGCGCGGTTCTTCGCGGCACTCGGCTTCACGTCGGACAACTGGCGCGACTTCGAAGCCGCCCTGCGGGCGCAGCACTTGACCCAGGCCGCCGTCGCCGAACCAGTCGAGGCGCTGGGACAGCCCTTCACGATTCGCGCTATTCTCAAGGGGCCGGCCAGTAGTGCCTTGGTGACCAGTGTCTGGTTCCTCCGGGCTGGCGAAGAGGCTGCGCGGTTCGTCACGGCATACCCGGGAGGCAAAGCATGACTCCACAGGTCCTCGATGTGGTCGTCCTCGAGCGTGAGCTTCCGGCTCACGGTCTCAAACGCGGCGATCTCGGTGCGGTGGTCGAGCAGTACGGGCCAGACGCATTTGCGGTTGAGTTCGTGGCAGGCTCTGGGCGCACGCAGGCGCTCGTGACACTGGCGTCGCGGGACATTCGTGCGGTCAGCGACGATGATCTCATCTCGGTTCGACCTGCCCAGGCCATCGCCAGCTAGGCGCGATGCCTAACCTGTGCGTGAAGCCGGCGGCGGGTCAGCAGTTGTGGCAAGATCGCGGCAGGGAGGCGCCGCGGCTTACGCGCATCGCGTTATGCCGACAACCGGATGAGTGCGATGCGGGGTGCTCTAGCTGCAGTGATTGCTGTGGTGTCGGTATGTCTTGGCCCGATTCCGCTTTGTGGCCAATCGCGTTCGGCGTTCGACGTCGAGGTTGGGCCAGGATTCGCCAACGGGAGCGGCGCTGAAAACCCGGCACCGTCACTGCCCACTGCGTCATTCGGCGCTGGTTTTTGGCTGACCAACCGGTGGGGGCTCGCCGCTGTTCACGTCCGAAGCATCGGCGAAGACCGCTTTGATCCTCCGATCGACGCTCCCGACCGAGTGTTCGCCGGCAAAGAGGCCCTTCGATACACCCGAGTAGTCGCAAGATATCGGAAGCCCATCGGACCAGGCGACATCGTCGCGGGAGTGGGCCTGGTGCTGGGCGCGTCGTACGCCTACATCGACTACCTGAAGACGCCGTCAGGCCTGCAGCGGCTAGGAGGACGGGCCAGCTGGGGGGGCGTCGGCCTAGAGATGTACTTCAATCGCCGAGTGTCAAGGTACGTGGGATTCCGTGCTGGCGTGACGCTCGACACCGGCACTGAAACCACGGTAGTCCAACCGGTGCTCCTGGGCATCGTCACGTTCTAGAAACCCTCGATCCTCGATGCAGGCGGCATAACCAGCGGTTGCAGCCGACGGCGCGCTGGGGCATGCTGAGCGCGCCGCGGCTGAACCGCGGTCGTTAGACGGACGAAAACACATCGTGGTGATCAGCCAAACCAAACTGAAGTGCCGGATTGAAAGCGCGTACTCTGTATGTCACAGCTCATGATCGGAAAAGTCGTCGTGATAACCGGTGGTGCATCGGGCATCGGGCGCGCGACTGCCTTCGCCTTCGCACGTGAGGGCGCCAGGGTGGTCATCGGAGACATCGATGGCACTGCTGCCGAGCAAACGGTCGAGACGATTCGAAATAATGGTGGTGAGGCAAGCTGCATTGCCGTTGATGTCACCAACTCGGCTGACGTGCGGAAGATGGTCGAGAGTGCGGTCGCCCAGTACGGCGGTTTGGACTATGCGTTTAACAATGTCGGATTCGTCGGGTCGATCGCCGGTGTCGTCGAAACAAGCGAGGCAGATTGGCACCACGCCGTGGCGATGAACCTGACGAGCGTGTGGTTGTGCATGAAATATGAAATCCCCGAGATGCTCAAGCGCCAAGGATGCGCCATCGTGAATAACGGTTCTGTAGTCGGACTGGTCGGCTCACCCCTGGCGGTTGGTGGCGTGGCGACGAAGCATGGCGTTTCGGGTCTCACCAAGGCGGCAGCACTCGAGTACGCTACGCGCGGGATTCGAGTAAACGCCGTGGCGCCAGGAATGGTCCGCACTCCTCTGGCTGAACGGATGGTGAACTCGCTCCAGCCAGGCGCCGAGCAGGCGATGTTGTCAGTGGTTCCACAGGGCCGCTGGTGTGCACCGGAGGAGGTCGCAGAGGTCGTCGTTTTTCTATGTTCGGATGCGGCCTCACACGTCACGGGGCACGTCATGCCGATTGACGGCGGATGGACTGCACGCTAGCGCTCACTTTGGGCCGTCTAACATCGGCTTGGAGCCGTCGCGCCCGCTGTCTTGTGTGATCAAGTCACCGCGGCGCGCGGCTCA
>JANORI010000431.1:0-4524 GCA_031415235.1 Acidobacteriota bacterium
AGGGCGCCGCCCATGGCAGTGTCGTCACGTGGGTGGACGTCGCGACATCGGGCGGCGAGAGCAAGCCACGCGCACGTCCGTACAGGCGCGCCACCGGCTGAATCATGTGCAACCAGGCGATGAGCCCGCGGTACTGCACGCGGCTACGAGCGATCGAGTGCGCGCCGATGGCGGGCAAACCCGCCAGGTCGGACGCGGCCGCAAAGGCCACGCAGCGGATCGCCGTAACGGCCCACCCGGCGAGGCCGGCGGCAAGTAGCAGCGTGCTGGCGTCTCCAGGGCGCACCACCAGACCAAGTGCGCCGGTCAGCAGCAACGCCGTCGTCGCCAGCATCCACGCGGGCGAATGCGGCAGGAACTTCAGCGGATGCACGTCGGTGCTGTAGACCGAGGGGAACGCCGCCGTGCCCCACACCCCGGTGTTCACGCGGCGCCCGGCCAGCGCGCGCACAAACGGCAGCGAGCTGTAGATGCGGCCGCGCCATAGCATCTGGCCACGCACGAACTTCTCGGGGTGGTGCGCGTCGAGCCAGGTCTCGCCTTCGCCGTAGCCGGCTTGCTGTCGCCAGTAGGACTTCACCGACCGGCGATGGTGGTGCCACACGAGAGCCGACGGGGCAAAGCCGATGGTGAGACCCTTGGCCTGCAGACGCCAGCAGATGTCGACGTCGTCGCCCGCCCGCAGGTAGACCGGATTGAAGCCGTCGATCGACATCAGCGCGTCGCGGCGGAAGGCCATGTTGCAGCCGGGCACGTGTTCCGCCACGCGATCGTCGAGCAGCACGTGCGTGGGGCCGCCAGGCGCGCGCGCCACGCACTGCGCCACCCACGGGTCATCGGCCGGCACCACGTTTGGTCCGCCCGAGCCAGCCACGTTCGACGTCACAAACGGCTGCACGAGATAGGTGAGCCAGTCGGGATCGACGCGAACGTCGGCATCGGTGTAGGCCACGATCTCGCCGGTCGCGTGCGCGAGCCCGACGTTGCGGGCGGCCGACAGCCCCCCGTTCGGAATCGAGATCAGGCGCACACCGGGGAACGTGGCACTGATGCCGGCCGTGTCGTCACGCGAGCCATCGTCGACGACGATGATCTCGACTGGCGGATAGGTCAGTTGGTGCAGCGAGGCGAGGCAGCCGCGCATCGTGTCGGCGGCGTTGTAGGCGCAGACCACGACCGACACGGTCGGCCAGGTGGCACGCTTGTCGGCACAAAACGGCGCGTCGGCAAACGCCAGCGTGGCCGCGGCCAGCGCCGGCTTCGGGCGACGCTCGCCGTCCACGAGCCCGAAGGCCCAGTCGTCCACCTGATGGCCACCACGCCACCACTCGTCGGTCCACGAGAACGCCACGGCGCCCGCGGCGCCCTCCGCAAACGCGGTACGCAGGTGCATCGCGGTGATGCGGGCCTGGCCCTCGAGCCCCTCTCGGATGCTGTCGGCACCGGCCTCGGCCAGCAGCAGCGGCTTGCAGCCCGCCAGGTGCTGGAGCCGCCCCAGGTACGCGCGCAGATCGGCGTCGCGGTGCAGGTACACGTTGAACGCGCACACGTCGAAGTGGCTGACGTCGAGGTGCTCGGTCGGCGGGAAGTTCACGTAGGTGACGAGCGTGTCTGGCGCGACGGACTTCACGTCGTCGTACAGATGCTGCAGGAAGCGCTCGACACGCGCATGGCCGTGCCAGCGGACCACGGCTGGCGGGATCTCGTTGCCCACCGCCACCATCAGCGTCGCGGGATGCACCGCGACACGGCGCGCGGCCTCGACGACGGTGCGACGCACCTGTCTGGTCAGCGCGGGATCGTCGAGAAACGCGATGTGCTGCGACCAGGGAATGCCGGCCATCACGCGCAGGCCGTGACGGGCCGCGCCGTCCAGGAGTGAGAGCGGCGGCACCGTGTAGGTGCGCACGGTGTTCAGGCCCGCCGAGGCCATCATCGCGAAGTCCTGATTGACGCGGGCCTCTGACGGGAACTGCCGGCCCTCGGCGTCGGGCGCAAAAGTACCGTAGGCCACCCCGCGCACGAGGAAGCGACGCCCACCAAGTTCGAGGAACTTCCCCTGGACGCGGGCGGCGGAGCTCATCAACACAGGTCTCGCGACAAGACTCTATTCTATCGTCCGGGCACGCGGCGCCGTGCGCCTGGCCGCCCGGTCGCCTCCCGCCGTCAAGCCGCGGACCCCAGGGGCCGATTACCTGCGTGGTTCCTGGGGCCGGTCGCCCTCGGACGACTTGAAATCGAGGTCACCCATGACGGTCAACGGCATCTCCCAGACGTTCAGCTTTACAGCGGTTCGTCTCAGCGTCAGCGATCGCTCGGGGCCAGCGGCAATCCCCGCGAAGTCCGCCACCTCGACCGTAGAACCAGATCGCGTCACGCTGTCGACCAAGGCCGACGCAGTGTCGCGCGTCGAACGGCGCGCCAATGCGCTCTTTGGCACACTCGACGCCGACCAGGACGGGGCCATCACCGAGCAGGAGTTCACCGAAGGCGCGATTGCCCTGCTTCGACGCGCAGGCGACCGCCGTCGGGCGCGGGGCGACGAGGGCGACGAACGGGAATCGCACGGCGTGCATCGACTGGAGCGCACGCTCGAGAAGGCCTTCGGCCGCGTCGACTCCAACGACGACGGCGCCATCGACACAGACGAACTGACGATCGCACTCGCCCGGGTGGCCAAGCGCCGCGGGGGCCGATCTGAGCCGGCGCAAACTGAGGAACCGCAGCCAGCGCAGGAGCCGGCGCAGCCGCCACAGACCGGCACGACCGTGACCTTCACCTTTGCCTTCGTGTCGGTCGCCGTGCAGCGTTACACCTCGGTGCAGTCGTCGAAGGACCTCGCCCAAGAGGCTCCGAAAGACGTGCCGAAGCCGCCGCTCGAGGCGCCCGCCGAGGCGGCCGGGTCCGAGCCGACCGACGCTTCGCTCGAGCCGCGGCGCGCGGCGTAGGCCCACAACGGGCCGCTGGCGGCACCGTGCTACAGTGCGGCGGATGTCGTCCGCACCCGTGCGCCAGCTCCAGTCCGAAGACGTGCTCGAGGCCTTGCGTGGTCTGCGCGCGAAGCAGCCCGTGAAGTACTGGGCGTTCTACTCCAGTCAACTCGGCGGCATCGTGACCGACCCGGCGTTGATGGTGCTGCCGTTTGACGACCACATGGTGCACCGCGGTCACGGCATCTTCGATACCGCCGGCCTGGTCGACGGCAAGATCTACGACCTCGAGGCGCACCTCGATCGGTTCCTCGCGTCAGCCGAGCGTTCGAAGCTGCGCCTGCCCGGCACGCGCGCTGAGATGCGCGAGATCATCGTACGCACGGCCGCGGCCGCCGGCCAGCAGAACGGCGCGATCCGCTACTGGCTGTCGTCGGGTCCGGGCAGCCTCGAACTCAGCCCGGCGCCGGGCGCCGACCCAGGGTTCTTCGTGATGATCTTCGGCGGGCTCAACTATCCCGAGCGCTGGTACACCGAGGGTCTGCGGGTGATGACCACGACCTACCCGATCAAGCCGGCGCTCTACGCCATCACGAAGAGCACCAACTACCTGCCCAATGTGCTCATGCAGATGGAAGCCAAGGCCGTCGGTCTCGACAACGGCGTTTTCCTCGACGAGGCGGGCAACGTGGGCGAGAGCTCGAACATGAACGTGGCGTTCGTGACCGAAGACGGCGTGCTGCGTCATCCGAAGTTCGACCGCATCCTGTCGGGCTGCACCTCACTCCGCTTGCTCGCGCTGGCGCCGGCGCTCGTCGCCCAGGGCCTGATCACGGCGGTCGAAGTGTGCGACATCCCCGTGGCCGACGCGCGCGCCGCGCGCGAGATGATGCTCATCGGCAGCTCGATCAAGGTGGCGCCCATCGTGGAATGGGACAAGGCGCCGATCCACGACGGCAAGCCTGGCCCGGTGACCAAGGCGCTCCTCGAGTTGCTCGACCACGACATGCGGCACGGACACGACCGGGTCACGGCGATGGGATAGACATGCCAGCCGCGGTAGTGCCGCCGTCTCGATCCGATCACCGCCTCGCGTCGCTCGACGTGTTGCGCGGCCTGATCATGGTCGTGATGGCGCTCGACCACGTCGGGCTCTTCGTCGGCCGTTTTCATTCCAACGAGATGTGGGCGGGCGCGTGGACCAGGTATGCGAGCGCGCTGCCCTTCCTGACGCGCTTCGTCACGCACTTCTGCGCGCCCGGGTTCTTCTTCCTGATGGGCGCGGGTCTGAGCCTGATGGCGCACGCGCGCACGGAACAGGGCTGGAGCCGGTGGCGCGTGTCGCGCGCCATCGCGGTGCGCGGGCTGCTGCTCATCGTGGTGGCCACGGTGCTCGAAGTGCCGGCCTTCCTCATCGGCATCCTGAGCGGACCGCCCAACCCCGCATCGAATCCTGAATTCGCCATTCCCGGCGCGACCCAGCCGCGGTGGGTGCTGACCGTGCTCTTCGCACTCGGCGCGTCGATGGCGGTTAGCGCGGCGCTGATCCACCTGCGCGCCTGGATGTGGGCGCTGCTGGCCGCTGGCGCACTGC
>JANORI010000432.1:0-8900 GCA_031415235.1 Acidobacteriota bacterium
GGTAACGCCGATGGATGGAGGACGCTTGGCCCCACTCGCGATGAAGGACCTGCTCGAGGCAGGTGTGCATTTTGGTCACCAGACGAAGCGCTGGAACCCGAAGATGAAGCCCTACATCTTCGGCGAACGCAGCGGCATCTACATCCTGGACCTCGGCAAGACCGTGAAGCTCTTCAACGAGGCTGAAGCGTACGTGCGTCGGCTGGTGGCTGACGACAAGACGATTCTGTTTGTCGGCACCAAGCGGCAAGCGCAGGACGTCGTCGCCACTGAAGCCGCGCGCTGTGGGATGTATTACATCAACGAGCGTTGGCTCGGCGGGCTCCTCACGAACTTCACGACGATTCAACGCAGCATCGCCCGCCTGCGCGACCTCGAAGCGATGTCAACCGACGGCCGCTACGAGGTCATGCCGAAGAAGGAAATCGCGAAGGCCGAGAAGGAAAAGCGCAAGCTTCAGAAGAACCTCGACGGCATTCGTCACATGTCGCGGTTGCCCGACGCGCTCTTCGTCGTCGACACGCGCAAAGAGAAGATCGCGGTTGACGAGGCGCGCAAGTTGAAGATTCCGGTGATCGGCATCGTCGACACCAACTGCGATCCCGACGAAGTCGACTTCGTGATTCCCGGCAACGACGACGCGCTGCGCTCGATCAAGCTGTTTGCAGCGCGCGTCGCCGACGTCGTGCTCGACGGACAGGCTGAACGCGAGTCGCGCCGCGCCGACGCTGCGGCGTTACAGGCCGAACAGGCGGCCGCCGACGAAGCCGCGCGCGTGGTACGTCCGGCGGCGATCCGCCGTCCGCAACGCGCGGAGACGCCAACCCCCGCACCGACGGTCTAGCGTCGTCGCGTTCATCGTTACATGCCGGCCGCGAGCGGAACTCCGGCCGGCCTTTTCTTGTACCGCGTCGGCCCGCTGACGCGACGGCAACACGGCGCCCCGAAGGCGTCCCGATGGAGACGACATGGCAATTACGGCAGAAATGGTGAAGCAGCTGCGCGACAAGACCGGCGCAGGCATGATGGACTGCAAGTCGGCGCTGGCCGAAGCCAACGGCGATGCGGAGAAGGCCCTCGGGATTCTGCGCACGAAGGGTCAGGCCACCGCAGCCAAGCGCGCCGGCCGGGCCACGAAGGAAGGCGTCGTCGGACACTACATTCACATGGGCGGCAAAGTGGGCGTGCTCGTAGAAGTGAACTGCGAGACTGACTTCGTGGCGCGCACCGACGGCTTCCAGGCGCTCGCCAAGGAAATCGCGATGCACGTGGCCGCCGCCGATCCTCGTTTCGTGAGCCGCGACCAGGTGCCCGGGACGGAGCTCGAGAAGGAGAAGGACATCTATCGCGGCCAGTTCGCCGAGTCCGGCAAGCCGGCGCAGGTGATCGAGAAGATCGTCGAGGGCAAGCTGGGCAGCTTCTTCGCGCAGGTCTGCCTGCTCGAGCAGCCATCGGTGCGCGACCCCGGCGTGACGATTGAGCAGATGCTGCAGGCGGCCACCGCCAAGACCGGCGAGAACATCACCGTGGCTCGGTTCGCGCGGTTCAAGCTCGGCGAGTCCGCCGACTAGTCTGCCGCGGCGCGGCGCCGGTTCACTCCGGGGCCGCGCCGGTCTGGCCTATAATGCCCGCCTGACATGACGTTGCCTGCCAGTGCCCCTCCTCCCGCCATGCATTACACCCGCGTGCTGCTCAAGTTGTCCGGCGAAGCGCTGATGGGTGACAGGCAGTACGGCATCGATCCGGATGTCGCCAGCCGCATCGCCTCCGAGGTGGCCGACCTGCAGGCCGCCGGCGTGCAGACCGCCATCGTGATTGGCGGCGGCAATATCTTTCGGGGCGTGGCTGCCAGCGCCAAGGGCATGGACCGCTCCACGGCCGATTACATGGGCATGCTGGCCACGGTGATCAACGCACTCGCCCTTCAGGACGCGCTCGAGCAGCAGGGCGTCGCGACCCGGGTGCTGTCAGCCATCGAGATGCGTGCGGTCGCCGAGCCCTTCATCCGGCGCCGGGCCATTCGCCACCTCGAAAAGGGCCGCGTCGTCGTGTTTGCCGCTGGCACCGGGAATCCGTACTTCACGACCGATACCGCCGCGGCGTTGCGGGCCATGGAAGTCAAGGCCGACGTCATTCTCAAGGCGACGAAAGTTGACGGCATCTACACGGCCGATCCGGTGAAGGATCCGACCGCGACCAGGTACGAGCGGATCTCGTACCTGCAGGTGCTGCAGGACCGGCTGCAGGTGATGGACGCCACCGCGATCTCGCTGTGCATGGACAATAAACTTCCCATCGTGGTCTTCAACCTCCGCACGCCTGGCAACGTCCGGCGCGTGGTGGCTGGTGAGCCCGTGGGCACCACCGTCACGGGATAACGACATGGACGTCAACGACCTCAAGGACCTCTACGCCGAAGCCAAGAAGCGCATGGATGGCCAGATCGACCACGTGCGCCGCGAGATGTCGGGCGTGCGCACGGGCCGCGCGAGCACGGCGTTGCTCGAAAACATCATGGTCGAGGCCTACGGCGCGAAGCTGCCCCTCAATCAGGTGGCGGCCATGTCGATTCCGGAGCCCTCACTCATCCTGGCCCAGCCATTCGACCCAGGCACGATCGGCAGCATCGAAAAAGCCATCCGCATGTCCGGCCTCGGCCTCAACCCGGCCAGTGACGGCAAGGTCATCCGGATCCCGATTCCCTCCCTCACCGAAGAGCGCCGCAAGGAACTCTCGAAGCACGTGCACAAGGCCGCCGAAGAAGGCCGCAACCACGTGCGGACGGTGCGGCGCGACGCCAACGACCGGCTGAAGAAGATGCTGAAGGACAGCCTGATCTCGGAAGACGACGAGAAGCGCGGTCTCGACGAGATCCAGAAGGTCACGGATCAGGCCATCCGGGCCGTCGACGACCTGCAGCGCAAGAAGGACGAAGACCTGCTCGGACGATAGGCCTCATGTATTTCAGCCACCTCGAATGCAGTGAGCCGTGTGGCGCTGGTCCCTTCGACGCGCACGCGCGACACCACGTGTGCCCGTCGTGCGGCATGCCGCTTCTGGCCCGCTACGACCTGACCCGGGCGCGGGAGTGGTCGCGCGACAGCCTGGTCGGCCGGCCGCCGAACATGTGGCGGTATCGCGAGATGATGCCGCTGTTCCCAGGCGAGGCGCCGATCACGCTCGGCGAAGGCTTCACGCCGCTGCTGCGGACCTGCCGGCTGGGCGATGCGCTGGGGCTCAACCGCCTCCACATCAAAGACGAGGCGTTCAATCCCACGAACTCCTTCAAGGCGCGCGGTCAGTCGGCGGCCATCACCAGAGCCCGGGCGCTCGGTGCCACCACGATTACCCTGCCGACGGCCGGCAACGCCGGCAACGCGGCCGCCGCCTACGCGGCCGCCGCAGGGATGGCCTGCGAAGTGTTCATGCCTCGCGACGCCAAGCAGCCCTTCATCGACGAGTGCCATCTCTACGGCGCCAGCATCACGCTCGTTGATGGACTCATTACCGACGCCGGAAAAATGGCGGCCGAGAAGGCGCGGGAACTCGGGTGGTACGACGTCTCCACGCTGAAGGAACCGTACCGCGTCGAAGGCAAGAAGACCATGGGCTACGAGCTAGCCGAGCAGTTCGGTTGGGTGCTTCCCGACTGGGTCATCTATCCGACCGGCGGCGGCACTGGCATGGTGGGCATGTGGAAGGCCTTCGACGAATTGGAGGCCATCGGCTGGATTGGCCCGAAGCG
Organism: Acidobacteriota bacterium; assembly: GCA_031415235.1. GTDB lineage: Bacteria > Acidobacteriota > Vicinamibacteria > Vicinamibacterales > UBA2999 > CADEFD01. The sequence continues at coordinate 3,746 of JANORI010000432.1, forward strand.
GCCCAGGATGGTCACCGTGCAGCCCACCGGCTGCGCGCCCATCGTGCGCGCGTTCGAGCAGGGCGACATCAGGGCCGCGCAGTGGGAGGCCCCTGAGACCGAGGCGCACGGGCTGCGCGTGCCGCGCGCGATTGGCGACTTCCTGGTGCTGCGCGCCATTCGCGAAAGCGGCGGCACGGCGGTCGCGGTCACCGACCGGCAGATGGTCGACGACATGCTCCTCATCGGCAGGCTCGAGGGCATCTCGGCGGCGCCCGAGGGCGCGGCAGCGCTGTCGGCGGCTCGCGTGCTCGTCGCGTCGGGCCAGATCGCGCAGCACGAGACGGTGGTGCTCTTCAACACCGGCGGCGCGCTCAAATACCTCGACGTGCTCCGCTCGGTGAAGTGACGGCCCGTTCCGACGCCACAGCCTGCTGGTCAGTCGCCGAGCGACACGCCGAGGCCGCGGGCCGTCGCGAGCAGGTCGTAGTCGAGCGGCACCCTCTTGGTCCGTCCGACCACGTCGGACAGCGGAATATGCACGATGTCGGGCGGGTTGTTCGCGACCATGCGTCCGAACACGCCGCGCCGCACGAGTTCGACGGCCTTGGCGCCGAAACGCGTGGCCAGGACCCGGTCGAACGGGGTGGGCGATCCGCCGCGCTGCAGGTGCCCAAGCACCACGTGGCGACTCTCTTTCCCCGTCATTTCCCCCAGGGCGACAGCCACCTGCTCGCCGACCCCACCCAGCCGCTCCACGAAGCCTGGCCGTGCTTGGGCCTTCAGCGTCAGCGCGCCTCCGACAGGCTTGGCGCCCTCGGCAACGACCACGATGCTGAAGCGCGCGCCCCACGAGTCGCGCTCGCGAATACGCGCCGCGACCTTCTCGAGGTCGTAGGGGATCTCGGGGATCAGAATCACGTCCGCGCCGCCGGCGATGCCGCCGTGCAGCGCGATCCAACCGGCGTAGCGGCCCATGACTTCCACCACCATGATGCGCTTGTGCGACTGCGCGGTGGTGTGGAGCCGGTCGATGGCGTCGGATGCAAATGACACGGCGGTGTCGAAGCCGAAGCAGCTCGTGGTGCCCACGATGTCGTTGTCGATCGTCTTCGGCACGCCAACGACGGGAATGCCCTTGAGGTAGAACTGGTGCGCGATGGCCAAGGTGCCGTCGCCGCCGATCACGATCAAGGCGTCGAGGCCCATGTCGCCAAAGATTTCGACCACACGGTCGGAGTAGTCGGCTTTGCCGCCGTCGGTGGGATACTCGAACGGATTGCCACGGTTTGTCGTACCCAGAATCGTACCGCCGAGCCGGAGAATGCCCGTGACGTCGTTCGGCGTGAGGCGCCGTGACCTCGTCGGGTCGAGCAGGCCGTCGAAGCTGTCTTCGAGCCCGATGACCTCCATGCCGGCATTGCAGCCCGACTTCACCACGGCACGAATGACGGCGTTCAGCCCGGGCGCGTCGCCACCGCCGGTGAGGACGCCAATCTTGCGATATTCAGGAGACATCGACTACCGATTATATCGGTGATCCCCCACCGCCCTCGCGTACTCGCGCGACCCGGCAGGCGCCGTCAGCGAGGCTGGCTCAGATCGAAGAGACGCGCATTCGACGGCGTGTCGTCGAGCGGAATCTCCTTGTAGCGCGCTTCGACCAGGGACGCCACGTCGGGTTTGCGGGCCGCCAGTTCATGCCAGTGCGTCGTGGCGAAGTACCGGGCGCCCAGACGCGTGCGCAGCCACTCGACCTCCCCACCGGTGATGGAGCGCACGTCGAAGCTCCAGCCCTGGCGATGGGCAAAGTACAACAGCATCGGGGAATTGGCGCCCGCCTCCTCGTATTCCACCGTCGCAATCAACGCACCGCTGGCCGTGGCCGAGCGGACGGCCTCGCCGACACGGAGCACACTTTCCTGCAGATTGTCGGGGCGGTACAAGTGACGCTCGGCGCCCGATGACCGCATGCCCTGGAGGACCGCGACACCGGCCACGACCGAGAGCACGGGGACGGCCAGCGCCGACGGCCAGACGCGCCGCCAGACGGCGCCGTCGAAGAGCGGCGCCGCGGCCGCGCCGAAGTACAGGACCAGCGGCGGGAGCACTGGCAATTGATGGAACTCGTGCCAGTACTGCCCCTCGATCGCGACGAGGAAGAGGGCCAGCCCGCCGAGCGCCCACAAGTCGACGACGATTCGGGAACCGAAGCGGCCGATCAGGAGCACCCCGAGCAGTGCGCCGAGGGCGCCGACGCCCGTCAGATGCAGTTGCCAGAAGCGGTCGCCGAACTCTCGCCACACGTCGGGGTTCGTCAGGCGCTCGACCGTCGCCCAGTGCGACACCGACGTGAAGTGCACACCCGGCGCTGCGCTGGGCGGGTAGGTGCCCGACGGACGAAACACCGCCTGCGTGAGTCCGGTCTCGAGGAAGATTCGGTCGGCGTGCCAGTACCACGCGGCCGTCAACAGCACCGCGGCAGTGGCCGCGGCCCAGGCGCGACCGTCGCCAAGTGCTCGCCATCGCTGATGCCGCCAGGCCACTCCCACAATGGGCGCGAGGACGAGAATCGCGGGGAGCTTGACGAGCGCCGCAAGTGCGGTCAGCACTCCTGCCACCACCGCGGCCGACCAGCGAGGCCGTGCGAAATAGACATCCCATGCCCACACCGCCGCCACCATGAACGTGAGCATCGGCGTGTCCGACAGGAAGCTGCGTCCACAGAACACGACGCTCGGCGACGTGGCCATCAGAAACGCACTCGCAAGTGCCGCATGGTGTCCCATGAGGCGCCGGCCGAGTCCATACACGCACACGACGCCGGCAAGCGAAAACGCCACCGTCACCAACCGGGCCACGACCGACGACTCCCCGGTCGCGCGCCACAGCACGCCGGTCATCCACTGGAGCAGCGGAAACTCCATGCCCACGACGCCGTCGCGCCCGCCCCACGACACCCGAGGATGGAACAGATCGAGCGAGCCTTCTGCAAAATGACGCGCGATGTCGGCATTGGTCACTTGGCGCCAGCTATGGGCGTCGACCAGGGGCGTTTCCACGGACCAGATCCGAAGCACCAGCGCCACCAGCAGGATGCCGAGCAGGGCGACGTTGACGACGGGGCCTGAGCTTCGAGATTCCGGCATGTGAACGCGTCTGAATCGTAGCGCACCCAAGACGAACGACGCGAGAGCGCGCCATTATTGTCACTGCTGTATCAGTCCCGGCGACGCTGGCAACGCGATCCTTGACATTCTTGGCCAAATCCCTGACAGGCGGGTCCCCTTCCCCTTGGCACCCGACTTGCGAGGGACTGGTACTACTCATGTCCAGAGGATTCCCAATGCTGCGCAAGGTCACGTTCGTCGCCCTGTTGATGGCCCTGGTGGCCATGCCGTCCCTGTCATCCGCGCAGGCGCCCGTGGCACCGGTGCTGCAGGTCGCAGTCTCTGGCCAGACGGTGTCTGCGACGTGGACGGCCGTGGCCGGCGCCACCAGCTACCGCGTCGAAGCCGGGCTCTCGCCCGCCCTGATGCTGGCCGGCTACGAGATGGGCGGGCTGACGGCTTTTTCGATTTCGGCGCCTCAGGGCGTCTACTACCTGCGCGTGCTGGCGCGCAATGCGAGCGGCCCTGGGGCCCCGTCGAGTGTCGTGACGGTGAGCGTCCTATCCACACAGGGGCCCCCACCTCCACCCAGTAACTTCGCGGCGAGCGTGAACGGCACGACCGTGACGCTGACGGCGCAGTTGCCAGCGGTGTCGCTGAGCGGCCTGCTGCTGGTCGGCGGAGCGACGCCCGGCGCCTCGCAGGGCGTGGTACCGCTCCAGGTATCGGCCCAGAACACCCTGTCGAGTGTGCCCCCAGGCACGTACTTCGCGCGGCTCGTCGCGGTGAGCCCGGGTGGCTCGAGCGCCCCATCGAACGAAGTGCAGATCGTCGTCACGGCGGCCGCGTGCGTGGCTCCCGCAGTTCCGGTACTGACCGCGCAGGTATCAGGCTCCGCCGTAGTGCTGTCGTGGGGTGCCGTAAGCGGTGCCGCCGGCTACCGCGTGGACGTGGCCACCACGCCCGGGGGTGCGCCGATGGCGTCGCAGCCTGTGGGCCCGCAGACGACGGCTGTCTCGAATCCGAGTGCGCCGGCCGGCACCTACTACGTGAAGGTCACCGTGCTCAACGCGTGCGGCCTCAGCGCGACGTCGGCAGAAGCCACGGTGGTGATCACGCCGCCCCCGGCAGGGACCAACCGGACCCCGAATCCTCCGGCCGGACAGCGTCTTCCGCTGCCCAACCGGCAGGCAGTCACGGAAGAGGTCGGACGGCAGTACGCGGGGGAGATCCGCAACTCGTGCCGCGACACCGGCGGCAACAACGACTGGCTCTTCCGTCTGGTGCAGCGCCTTCGGCAGGAAGACACGCGCTGGGGTCTCAATTGGAAGCGCGGGCGCATCGGCGACCCTTCGCAGGATGTCGTCACCTACAACTGGGGTTCGCAGACCGACGAGAACACCCGCGAAATCTACGTGATCGACGTGATCGGCGGCCACTGCGGCCCGAGTCCAGGGCCGACGTGGATCAACCAGACCGGCGTCGGCGGCGCCGATGCCGCCTGGACCCTGCAGCCCTACACCGCTGCCGGCTTCCCGCGCTGAGCGCGGCCAGTTGCGGCCACCTGTGGCCGCCTGTGGTACACTTCTGCACGATTCAACGGGTGCCACGGGGCGCCCGTTGCCACGTGATCCCCCAAGATCGCCGGCGGAGACATCGTTGGTCGCGACGACCGGCGCGGCAGGCGTCAGCGGCCGTACCCGCAATCGCTATTGTGTCGAGGAGAATGCAATGACAGGACGTTTCGTTCGGAGCTTTGCCGCCGTGATTGCGGCGCTGCTCATCGGCGCGGGCGCAGCTCGCGCGCAGACCCCGGTGTTGAGTCCAGCGTCGGCCAACGGCTCAACGGTCACTTTCGAGTGGACCGCGACTGCAGGTGCGACCGGCTATCGTCTTGACGCCGGCATCTCGCCAGCAGTCTACAGCGGCAGCCTAGTCCTGGGTGTGGTGACGAGATACGCGGCGCCTGGTGTCATGAACGGTGTCTACTTCGTCCGCGTCGTGGCCCTCACTGCCGGTGGCGATGTGCCTTCCAACGAGGTTCGCGTCCAACTGCCCGCGCCCCC
>JANORI010000433.1:0-2306 GCA_031415235.1 Acidobacteriota bacterium
AACTTCGGCGGCGCCACGGCGGTCACGGCATCACGACAGATCACGTTCGGCGCACGCTGGTCGTTCTAAGAGCCGTGTCCCAGGGCTCGGGGCTCGGGGCGAAGATCCAAAGCTGGGGTCCCGGAGTTCGGGACCCAGAACGCATGTGAAGTGGCCCACGGGGGAGCGGGAGAACGACTCCGGCTCCCCCGTGGCCTGTACGGCGGGGCGTTGCCTGGGCTTCAGCGCGTGAGCGACCGCTCGGCCTTGCCCGCGTAGTTGATGAACACGGTCTTGATCTCGGTGAAGAAGTTCAAGCCGTCCTCGCCCATCTCGCGCTCGCCGACGCCGGTGGATTTGCTGCCGCCGAACGGCAACTGCGCCTCGCCGCCCACGGTGGGTTCGTTCACGTGCACCATGCCCACTTCCACGTCCTCCACGAAGCGCATCACGGCGTTGATGTCCTGCGTGAAGATCGAGGTGGTGAGCCCGTACTCCACGCCGTTGGCCTTGGTCAGCGCCTCTTCCAGGCTCGACGCCGTGGCCACCGACAGCACCGGCCCGAAGATCTCTTCTTGAAAGATACGCATGCCGGGCGTGACGTCGTCGAAGATCGTGGGCGCAATGAAGAAGCCCTGCGCCAGGTGCTCGGGCCGCATCCCGCCCGTGAGCAGCGTGGCGCCTTCTTTCTTGCCGGTCTCGATGTAGCCGAGGACCGACGCCCACTGCTTGTCGGCAATCGACGGCCCCATCTCCATCGACTCGTCGAGGCCCGGGCCGACCTTGATCTTCTGCGCCGAGGCCACCAGCCGCTCGACCAGCGCGCGTTTGATGTCGGGATGCGCAATCACGCGCGAGGTGGCGGTGCAGCGCTGGCCGGTGGACCCGAACGCGCCGCCGTGGATGGCCGCGGCCGCCTTGTCGAGGTCGGCATCGGGCATCACGATCACGGCGTTCTTGCCGCCCATCTCGCAGGTGACCTTGGCGCCGCGCCGCGCCACTTTCACGTAGAGGTCGCCGCCCACGCGGTTCGAGCCAGTGAACGAGATGGCGCGCAGCTCGGGCGCCTGCACCATCGCCTCGCCCACGTCAGGACCGTTCCCCACCACCATGTTGAACACGCCCGGCGGCAGGCCGGCTTCTTCGTAGATCTCGGTGAGCAGGCAGGCCGTGGCGGGCACCAGCTCCGACGGCTTGAACACCACGCAGCATCCGGCCACGAGCGCCGGCGCCGACTTCCACACTGGAATCGCCCAGGGAAAATTCCACGGCGCAATCAGCCCCACCACGCCGATCGGCTGGCGCAAGGTGTAGGCGAAGCAGTCGCGCGCTTCCGACGGCAGCGTCTTACCGTGCATGCGGAAGCCCTCGCCCGCGTAGTACTCGAGCATCGAGATGCCCTTGGTGAGCTCGCCCTTGGCTTCCTTGAGCACCTTGCCCTCTTCCCGCGTGAGCGTGCGGGCGATCTCGTCGGACCGGCGGCGCGCGATCTCGGCGGCGCGCCACAACACGCGGCCTCGCTCCGGTCCAGGCGTCTTCTTCCACCCGCGCCAGGCCGCGGTGGCAGCGTCGATGGCCTTCCGCACGTCGGCGGCCGTGGCCAGCGGGAACTCGCTGATCACATCAGTGGTGTCGGCGGGGTTGATGTTCCGCGTGATTTCACCGGACGGGTGATACCAGAGGCCGTTGACGTAGGAACCGGTGTGCATACGGGTCTCACACTAACACGCCGGCACGCGGGTCCATCGGCGCCCGGGGCGAGCGCGGGCCTCGGGCGGCTACGGCGCGCCGAGGCAGGCGCGAATCGGCGCGGCGGCACCGGGCACGGCAGCGGCGAAGTTGCGTCCGAGCAGTGCTGCGATGGTGCCGGCCACCTGCTTCTGGTAGAGCGTGTCGCCGGCCATCGGCTCACCGCGTACCGTCACCGTGGGACCAAAGCACCCCCGCCAGGTTTCGTGCGCCCCGACGACGTCCGTGCCGTGGTCGGTCCAGTCCGTGGGGGTACGCCCGCGCCCGTGATCCACGGTGAGGATCAGCGTCGTCTTGCCGCGATACTGCGGATCGGCCTGCAGCCAGGTCCACAGCTGCTCGAGCTGCGCGTCGCTGCGATGGAGCGCATAGAGCACCAGGTCGTAGCGCTTCTGGTGCGCCCAGTCGTCGGTTTCGTCGAAGGCCAGGTAGAGCACGCGCGGCTTGGCGGTCTGCAGGTGCGCGCGCGCGAATCGATACGTGTAGATATCGTGCCTGGCGCCGTGAAAGCCGTTGGGGGTGAGGTGCTGCAACGCGCTGAGCGTGCGCATCTCGGGGTCGGGGTCGGCGAAGTCTTC
>JANORI010000434.1:0-6849 GCA_031415235.1 Acidobacteriota bacterium
ATGGATGTGCTAGTGTGACGCCGCCCCTTCAATGACACGACGCGCTTGGCATACCCACCTCGCCGCCGTCCTGGGTTATGTCTGTCTGGCCGTGGTCTTCTCCTGGCCGCTGCTACCGAACATCACCACGCACTTGACCGGTGACCCTGGCGGCGATACCGGGGTGTACGTGTGGAACCAGTGGGTGTTCCAACAGAGCGCGGTCGTCGAGCATCGCAATCCTCTCACGACCGAACACATCTTTTCCCTCACGCCGCGTCCCGTCGATCTCACCCAACACAATTACACGATCTTTCTGAACGTGTTGGCGCTGCCGCTCGCGGGCGCGTTGGGTACGGTCGCGACGTTCAATGTGGTCTACCTGACGATCGTCGTGCTCACGGCCTGGACGACCTTCGTGCTCGCCCGACGCGTCACCGGGGGCGCCACCGTCGAAGCCTGGCTGGCCGGCGTCGCCTTCGCGTGGGCGCCCGTGCTCATGGCGCGCTCGGCGGGTCACTTCAGTCTCGTGGCCGCTGCGCCACTCGCCGCGTTCCTGTGGTGCCTGCATCGCATCGACCGATCCGAGAGCATCCGCGATGCCGTGCTCGCGGGCATCGTGGTGGCCTGGGCGGCATTCTGCGATCCGTACTACGCGGTGTATTGCGTGCTGATCGCCACGATCTATGCGATTTCGCGGGTCGTCTTCGTCAGCTGGCGGCCCTCGTGGAAGCACGGCGTCGGCACGTGGATGCTCGACCTGGGTATCGTGCTGGTGGCTGGACTGACGATCGGACTGGCCTTCGGGCGGGGCGGGCGGCTCACGCTCCTCGGCGTCCCGATCAGCGTGCGGGCACTCTACACGCCGATGCTGCTTCTCACCGTGCTCGTCGCCGCGCGTGTGCTCGTCTATCTGCGCCCGGGCGTGGCGACGCTCGGCCTGCCGTCGCCGCGGTCGCTGCGGGCCGTCGTGGCCGGCGGGTTCGTGGGCGCCGTCGCGCTGTCGCCCGTGCTCTACGGGGCCTCGATGCGGGTGTTCGACGGAACGTGGGTCTCGCCACCCATCTACTGGCGCAGTAGTCCGCGCGGCGTGGACCTGCTGGCGTTTGTCACGCCCAACCCGTCGCATCCCCTCATGGTGTGGCTCTTGGGCCAGCCGCAGCTGGCGGCGCCCTCCATATTTGTCGAGTATTCGGCGGGTGTGAGCCTGGTCGTGCTGGCCGTCGTCGCCGTGGCCATGTGGAAGGCGCGGTTGCGTGCGGCCGGCTGGGTGACCCTCACGTCCGGCTTTGCCGCGCTCGCGCTCGGCCCCTTCGTGCACGTCGCGGGCCTCAACACCTTCATCCCCGGTCCGTGGGCCGTGCTGCGATACGTCCCTGTGTTCGGCATGGCGCGGATGCCCACCCGCTTTGCCGTCGTGGCCGCGCTCGGGCTCAGCGTGCTCTTCGCGATGGCCCTGGTCAGGCTCGGGCAGCGCTTTCCAGGTCAGCGCCGCGTCGTCCTTGCGGCGGCCGGCGTGCTGCTGGCCATCGAGCTCTGGTCCGGGCCGCGGCCGCTCTACTCGGCCAGCGTGTCTCCGGTGTACGACCTCGTGCGCGCAGATCCCCGGCCGGTCCGCATCCTGGAACTGCCGTTCGGCGTGCGCGACGGCGTCACATCCGAGGGCGACTTCAGCGCGCGATATCAGTTCAACCAGGCGTTCCACGGCAAGCGGCTGATGGGCGGTTACCTGTCGCGCGTCTCCCCGCGCCAGTTCAACGAAGTCCGCCAATCGCCCATGCTGTCTGGGCTGCTCACACTCAGCGAGGGACATCCGCTGTCGCCTGAGCACGAAGCCGCGCTGCTCGTGAATGCGCCGGACTTCATGGCGCGCGCGAACCTCGGATGGGTGGTGCTGCACCCCTCGCGCACCCCGGCTCCGCTGCGCGAGTTCGTGCTGCACGCCTTCGCGCTCGAACAGGTCGCCTCAGCCGACGACGCCGTGCTCTACCGCCCGCGTCGCTGACGTGGCCGGGCGTGGGGGACTGCTACACTCCGGGGGATGGCTCCCCCTCGGTGGTTCCTCGTCGTGTACGCGCTCTCTGGCGCGGCCGCGCTCGTGTATGAGGTGGCCTGGACCCGACTGCTGACGTTGTACCTCGGACACGGCGTCGCCGCCGCCAGCACGGTGCTCGCCGCCTTCATGGGGGGACTCGCAGTGGGCGCCGGCTTCGCCGGCCCCAAGAGCGATCACACGCCGCGCCAGGTCGCGATGCGCACCTATGCCGCGCTCGAGATCGCCATCGCCGCACTCGCCTTGGCGATGCCGTTTGGCCTGCGCGCGATTGAGCCACTGCTCTCTGGCGCCTACGCCGACGGCCACGGCGGCGTGGGCTTTGCCCTGCTGCGGCTGTGCACGAGCGTGGCCTTCGTGGCGCTGCCGGCGGTGGCGATGGGCGCGACGTTTCCATACGTGGCCCGGTGGTACGTGCCCACGGCCAGCGCAGCCACTCGCGATGCCGGCGCGCTCTACGCGGCCAATACCGTCGGCGCGGCCGTGGGCGCCCTGGCAACCGGATTTCTGCTGCTACCCACGCTCGGCCTGCGCGCCACGACGTGGGTGGGCGTGGCCATGAACGTCGTGGTGGCGGGCGCCGCCTGGAGCCTGGCCGGCCGCGCTGCGGCCGCGACCGCGGTGGCTCAGGGCGCGCCGGCCGCGGCGCAACCCGCCGCTTGCGGAGCCAAGAAAACCAAGGGCGCCACCACACCCCTGGCGGCGGTCCGGCCGACCCCCCGGCCGATCCTTGCGGCACTTGCGCTGGGCGTGTCTGGATTCCTGTCGCTGGCGCTCCAGATCGTGTGGTCGCGACTCCTGGCGCAGATCCTCGGCCCTACTACCTACGCCTTCAGCCTCGTCGTGGCGATCTTCATCGCCGGATTGGCGATTGGCGCAGTGATTGGCCGCCGTCTGGCCGACCGCATGGCGCAGCCAGCCGCCGGGTTGGCGGCGGTGCTGGCCGCCGCCGTCATTGCCGTCAGCGTCTCGGTCTGGACCATTGACGGGGGGCTGACCTCCATGACCGCTGCGGTGACCGCCCCGCAGGCCACGTTCGAGTCGGTGCTCTGGCGTCAGGTGGTGCTCGTTGGCGGGTGGCTGCTGCCAATGGCGATAGCGCTCGGCTGCGCGTTTCCGCTGGCCATCAAGACCGGCACCGGTCGCGACGAGTCACTTGGCGCCGACCTGGGTCTCATCTACGCCGTGAACACCATCGGCGCTATCACCGGCTCACTTGCGGCCGGCTTCCTGCTGATTCCGGCGCTGGGTCTCCACGGCAGCCTGCGCGCGCTCGGCATCGCGGCCACGGCGTCGGCTCTGGCGCTTCTGGTGGCGGCCGGCGTCCGGGGCAGGGCGCGGGTGTGGACACTAGGGGCGTGCGGCCTCGCCACGACCGCCACGGCGCTCTTGCCGCCCTGGAACCAGGCGCTCATCTCGAGCGGCGCCTACAAGTACGCGTCGTCGATGTCGGCCGAGGGTCTGCAGGTCTCTCTTGCGGCCGGACGGCTCCTCTACTACCGGGAGGGCGCCGTCGCCACGGTGTCGGTGCGTGAGGCCGCAGGCACCACGTCACTGGCCATCGACGGCAAGGTCGATGCCTCGAACGCCGGCGACATGCTGACCCAGCGCCTGCTGGCCCACGTGCCGATGCTGCTCCACCCGGCGCCGCGCACTGCCGCCATCCTCGGCCTCGGCAGCGGCGTCACGCTCGGCGCGGCGCTGCGCCATCCGGTCGAGCGCGTCGACGTGCTGGAGATCTCGCCCGAGGTCGTCGCGGCCTCGCGGTTCTTCGAGCCGGAGAACTCGGCTGCGCTGAGGGACCCGCGTACGCGGCTCATCGTCGGCGACGGCCGCACGCACATGCTGCTCGGCCAGGCCAGCTACGACGTCATCGTGTCGGAACCGTCGAATCCGTGGATGGCCGGCATTGCCTCCCTGTTCACGCGGGAGTTCTTCCAGTCGGCCCGCGGCCGCCTTACGCCCGGCGGCGTGCTCTGCCAGTGGGCCCACACCTACGACATCAGTGGCGAAGACCTGCGCTCCATCGTGGGCACGTTCGCCTCGGTCTTCCCCGAAGCCACCCTGTGGCTCGTGGGCGACGGCGACCTGCTGCTCATCGGGTCCAACGGGCCCCTGGCGCCACAGGTCGCGGCCCTGCGCGAGCGGTGGGCCGCACGGCCCGAGGCCACGGCCGACCTGGCCGGCGTCGGCGCGCGCGACCCCTTTGCCCTCCTGTCGCTGCTGGTCGCAGAAGGTCCGGCGCTTACCCGCTTTGCCGGCGGAGCCAGGCTCCAGACCGACGACTATGCGGGAGTGGAGTTCAGCGGTCCGCGTGCGGTCTTCTCGCGCGGCGGGGTCGACAACACCGCGGCCCTCCGAGCCCTGGCCGCCGAGCAGCCGGTGGCGGCCGTCACCACGGCCCGACAGACCGCGTCGGCGGCCGCGTGGCGCGACCGCGGGTTGATGCTCCTGGCTGCGAGTGCGGCCCGGCCGGCCTGGACGGACTTTGAGACCGCGGTGCGGGCCGACCCGACCGACGCCCGCGCCTTGGACGGGCTCATCCGGTCGGGCGCGGCCGCCAGCCTGCAGCCTCAGACCATGGCCGTGCTGCAGGAACTGGCGGCGCCGCCCGACCGGGTCGAAGCCCAAATCGCGTTGTCGCGGCTGCTCGCGTCGGCCGGCGCCGTCGAAGACGCCGGACGGGTGGCCTTCGCCGCGGTCGAACGGCAGCCGTCTCACGCGGGGGCGCTCGAGCAGTTGGCGTCGGTGCTGGCCGATGTGGGCGACAAGGAGCGTCTGCAGCCGGTCGTCGCCCGGCTGCGCGCGGTGGCGCCGATGGCCGACCCGACGCGCTACTACACCGCCACGCTGCTCTTCATGGAAGGGCGCGCCGACCTGGCCATCAACGAGGCGCGCGCGCTGACCCAGGCCAATCCCAGGCACGCCAAGGCCCAGAACCTGCTGGGGGCGGCGCTCGCCACCGCCGGGCAACGCGAGCTGGCGCGTGAGGCCTTCCTGGCTTCGCTCGAGGTGGACCCGCGCGACCCGACGACCTACACGAACCTGGCGCTCCTCGACCTTGATGGCGGCAACCGCACGGCCGGACTCCAGCGCCTGGCCGAAGCGCTCACGCTCGACCCGACATCTGCGGCGGCGCGCGAGGCGTTCACGCGCGAGTCCACCCGCGGGTTGTCGCGCTAGGCGTATCCAAATCAACGAAGACCGATCCACCACGGCGTCGCTGCGACCCTCTCGCCGCGGCGCCCTCGGCCGATTAGTGCTGTACGTCGTGACCGAATCCGACCGAAATCAATACGTGCGTGAGGGAGGACCTCCAAAAACACCGCATGTATCAACGGTGCGTAGTGGGCACGGAACTTGCGAAGCGGTTAGTGCGGGGAGAGCAAGCAATGAGCGTTGTCAAGCTGCTGGGGTTCGGCACGATGCCATGCGGATGCGTGGTCGGCCGATATCGCGACGTGGCGAGCATGCGTGAAGTGGTCTACGTCGAAGAGAAGGGCCCGCAGTGCGCGAGCGCCTCTCACCGGCAGAACCACACGATTACGGCGCTGCGCGACGGCCGCACGGCCGACGGCTTCCAGCCCGCACTCGTCGCCGGCCGCGCCTCGTAGGGCGTTGGCTCACACCAACTCGCCGACTTGGTTGGGCCACGCCCGCCCCACCTCCCCTCGCGTCTGCCACCGTCACGGCTGGACGGGCCAGGATTAAGTTCTTCCCAGGTGAGTGTACGAGGTACTTTCGACGCTGCCGCGGCAGCAGCGGGCCACGTTCCCGCCCCGACAGCCCGAGTACGCCGCGCGCCCGGCGCCGGTCTGCGGTATAGTTCCGGCCCATGTCACCACGATCGCTCCTGTCGGTCGGCGTGCTTGCGATCCTGCTGGGGGCGTCCGTCGTGGACGCGTCCGCGCAGACTCCAGGCACGCCCGCGGCGCCTCCGCCGCCCGTTCCCCCGCTGGTCACCGTCGGCCAGCCCATGCCCGACTTCACCTTGCCCTACCTCGAGCCGGCGCCCGATGGCGGACGTCCCGCCAGCCAGACGGCGACGCTCTCGAGTTTCAAGGGCAGGCAGTCGGTCGTCATCGCATTCTTTCCCGCGGCCTTCTCCCCGGGTTGAACGACCGAGATGTCCCGGTACCGGGACAACTACGCGCAGTTTGGCGCCAACAACGCTGCCGTGTTCGGCGTGAGCGTCGACAGCACCTGGGCCAACATGGCGTTCCGCACGCAGATGGGGCTCGATTTCCCGTTGCTGTCCGATGCCCGTCGTGATTACTCGCGTCAACTCGGCGTGCTCGACGAGAAGTCGCTGACGGATCGCCGGATCACGTTCGTGGTCGACGACCAGGGCATCGTGCGGCACATCGACATGGCGGCCGACGCGCTCGACCCGACAGGTGCCCTCGGCGTCTGCGCGCTCCTCAAGAAGAACTAACCCCGCCGCCAGGTGACGGCCGGACCGCCGGGGTCCGGCCGCCGTCATTCTCGATGCGTGTCAGAACGAGCGTGAAATTCGCATCGTTCCTGCATGGTCCATCTGTCTCAGGCATGTATACTGCTTCCGGTGACACCCCGTGGACTTACGTCAACTCGAGATCATCCGCGCCATAGCCGAAACCGGTTCGTTCACCGCCGCCGGACACAAACTGCACGTCTCGCAGTCGGCCATCAGCCGACAGATCCTGCTGCTCGAAGACGAGTTGAAAACGCCGGTCTTCCTGCGCATCGGCCGCCGCATCCGCATCACGCCTGCCGGCGAGTCGCTGCTGCAGTTGAGCCACCGGATGTTCCAGGACCTCACCGACACGGTGGCCGGC
>JANORI010000435.1:0-2929 GCA_031415235.1 Acidobacteriota bacterium
GTGGTCTTTCCCGACTGCCGGGGGCCTGTGACGGTGACGACGGGATAGTGGCGGGCCAGGGTGGAGAGATGAACTCCGGCATCACGAGGGATCACGCTGTTACGGTGACCCAGCGTCCATGGATTGTCAATGCAATTGCCAGTCCATGGACGCACCCTCCGTCGTGCCCGCACTGATGTTCGCGGGCTTGAGATCGCGGTGGATGATCCCCTGCTCGTGCGCCGCTTCGAGCGCCTCGGCGATCTGCTTCGCGATCGGCAGGGCTTCATCGAGCGGGATCGCGCCTTTCTTGATCCGCTGGGAGAGGTCGTCGCCCTCGACCAGTTCCATCACGAGGGCCAGCGTGCCAGCCTGCCCTGAGCGTGCCTGCCCTGAGCTTGTCGAAGGGGTCGAAGGGCCGGACTTCTCGACGGCATAGATCGCGGCAATGTGCGGATGGTTCAGCGAGGCGAGCGTCTTTGCCTCGCGCTCGAACCGCGCCAGGCGGTCGCGGTCCGCGGCAAACGCCTCGGGCAAGACCTTGATCGCGACCTGGCGGCTGAGGCTCGTATCGGTGGCGCGATACACCGCACCCATGCCGCCTTCACCGATCTGCGCGGTGATCTCGTAAACGCCGAGTCTGGTGCCGGGGGCGAGGGCCAAGTGGCTGGATTAAATGGCAGCTGTGCGCTAGCCCTGCGATGCAAGCGGTCCGATGGCGGACTCCGCGCGCGCCAGGTGGTACGCTAATCTGCGCCGTGCACACCGCGAGGGGTCTGGAACGTGGCGGTCGGATCGTCCGGCTGATCGGAGCGGGCTGGCTGGTGCTGGCCTCGACAGGCCTCGCCGCCGGTCAGGGGATCCCGGACACGGCAGCACGCGCCGGCGTCGCCAGCCTGCCTGCCGGGTTCGACGGTCCCACGCCACCCATCGCCCCGGACACGGTGTCGCGCGACGCGTCGGGCCGCGCGACGATTCGGGCCGTGCGCACCGACGTGCCTCTTCGCATCGACGGCCGTCTCGACGAGACGCTCTACACGACGGCGCGACCGATCGCGGATTTTTTCCAGCTCGAGCCGGTGAGCGGATCAGCCGCCACCGAGAAAACCGAGGCGTGGCTGGCCTTCGATGAGCGCAACATCTACGTGTCGTTCCGCTGCTGGGACAGCACCCCGGCGCGCCGTGTCGCCACCGAAATGCGACGCGACAGCCCCGCCACCTGGCTGGGGAACGACATCGTCGCCGTCTTCCTGGATCCGTATTACGACCGGCGCAACGGCCTGATGTTCACCACCAACGCGCTCGGCGGGCGCAACGACGGGCAGGTCACCAACGAGCGTCAGTACTCGGGAGACTGGAATCCGGTGTGGGATGTCGCCACCGGTGAATTCGAGGGCGGCTGGACGGTCGAAATGGCCATCCCCCTCAAGTCGCTCCGCTACCAGGCGGGCGCGGCACAGACGTGGGGCTTCAACGCGCTTCGCACCAATCGCTGGAAGAACGAGCTGTCCACCATCACGCGACTCCCCCAGGGACGCGGCCAGAGCGCCGTGATGCAGGCGTCGCTCGCGGCGACGGTGGTGGGACTCGAGGTGCCGGGCGGCTCCCGCAGCCTCGACATCAAGCCGTACGCAACGGCCACCAGTGCCACGCGTGCCGGCGCGAGGGTCAACGACGTCGATGCCAACGTAGGGGTGGATGCCCGTTATGGGCTGACCCAGACCCTGAGCGCCGACCTCACCTACAACACCGACTTCGCGCAGGTGGAAGCCGACGAGGCGCAGGTGAACCTCTCGCGTTTCAGTCTCTTCTTCCCCGAGAAGCGGGAGTTCTTCCTCGAGAACCAGGGCATGTTCGCGTTCGGCGGTGCCGTCACGTCGGGTTAGATGGCGGGCGCGGGCGACACGCCGATTCTCTTCTACAGTCGACGGATCGGCCTGTCGGGTAGCCGGGTGGTGCCGATTGTCGCGGGTGGCCGCGTCACGGGTCGCGCCGGCCGCTACAGCATCGGCGCGCTCAACATCGAGACGGGCGACGAGCCCGGGGCGCGAATCAACGGCTCGAACGTGACGGCCATCCGCCTCAAGCGCGACCTCCTCAGGCGCAGCAGCGTTGGGGCTATCGTGACCGGCCGCGACGATCGCCAGGACGGCACGAGTGCCAGCACCACACTTGGTGTCGATGGCACGTTCGGATTTTTCGACAACCTCGCGATCAACACCTACTGGGCACAGACCCGGAACGCCGGTGTACGCGGCGACGACACCAGCTATCGCGCGCAGGTCGACTATGCCGGCGATCGGTATGGCGTGCAGCTCGAGCACCTGCTCGTGGGCGACAACTTCAACCCGACGGTTGGCTTCATCCGGCGGGACGACATGCGCCGCAGCTTCGGATCGTTCCGTTTCAGCCCGCGCCCGCGGTCCCTCCCGGCGATCCGGCGGTTGTCGTGGACGGGGTCGGTCGCCTACGTCGAGAACACACGGGGGCGACTCGAGACGCGCGAGCAGGTGGGCGAGTTCGCCGTCGAGTTCCAGAACAGCGATCGGGTCAGCGTCGCCTACACCGACCAGTACGAGTTCCTGCCTCGTCCGTTTGCGATTTCGTCGGCGGTGACTTTACCGGTCGACGCCTATCATTTCAGCTTCGTCAAGGTCGGCTGGGAGATGGGTGCCCAGCGGCGCACCTCGACCAATCTCCTGCTGGAGCATGGGGGCTTCTACGACGGCCACAAGACCGCGCTGACGGCGAGCCGAGGACGACTGAGTGTGACGCCACAGCTTTCCGTGGAACCCACCTACTCGGTGAACTGGGTGTCGTTGCCCCAGGGCACGTTCGTGGCGCAAGTGGGCGGCGCGCGTCTCACCTACACCATGACGCCGCGGATGTTCGCGAGCGGCCTGGTGCAGTACAACTCGAGCCTGCGCTCGGTGTCTGCGAACCTGCGCTT
>JANORI010000436.1:0-1888 GCA_031415235.1 Acidobacteriota bacterium
CACGTGCAGCATGATAGCATGATGGCATGAACTTCACGAACGGCGCGACTGGACCGGTCGAGATCAAGGTCGTGGGCAAGAGCGGCCAGATCTCGCTGGGCAAGAGCTACGCGGGCAAGACGCTGCGGCTCGAGCGTCGTGGGGACGGCACCATGTTGCTCACCGCCGTCGCCGTCGTGCCCGAAAGCCAGATGTGGACGCTCGATGAACCACATCGATCGCAGATGGCCCGGGGCCTGGTGTGGGCGTCGCAGACGCCGCCGAAGGAAACCGACATGGCGGCACTGACGAAGCGTGCCGGGCGGCGCCGTGCCCTCCGGTAACCGGCTCCGCCTCGATCTGAACAGCCCAGAGTTCCAGGACGTCTTCCTCCGACTACCAGTCGCCGAACTGGAACTGGTGGCGGCATCGCTAGCCCGTGTTCGGGACCTCGGCTGGAACAGCCTCTACCGGCACACGGGCTACTACTGCGAGCTGATCGATCACGAGAAGGGTCCAGGTGGCGCCAGGGTGTCCTCGTTGCGCCTGAGCCAGACGATCCGCGCGGCCGGCTACCGGGACGGCGAGTTCCTGCGGCTCGTATCACTGCATCCAGACCACGACTCCGCCTACGGTCGTTGACGGCGCATGGATCGCGCGGGGAAACGGCCGCTGTCGATACTGCTTCGCCGGGCTCGTAGTACGCTCGCGCGCGTGACCCGAAGGGCCTTGATGTGGAGCGCGGCGGCACTGGCCGTTGTCGCCGGTACGACCGGGGCCCTGTGGCAGCGCGGCGGCCGGTTGCCGGCGAGTGCGAGCGGACCGCCCAACGTGGTGCTGATCACGCTCGACACCACGAGGGCGGATCGTCTGGGCGCCTACGGGTATGCGGCGGCACGCACGCCCGTGCTCGACCGGCTGGCGAAAGACGGCGTGCTCTTCGAACGCGCCGTGGCGGCGGCCCCGACCACCCTGCCCGCGCACGCCAGTGTGATGACCGGCCGCAACCCGATGGCGCACGGCGTGCGCAACAACGGCGTGCCGCTCGACCGCGCCGTGCCCACGCTGGCCGATGCCTTTCGCGCGGCCGGCTCTCGCACCGCGGCCTTCGTGAGCGCGTTCGTGCTCGACCAGCGCTTCGGCCTGGTGCGCGGGTTCGACACCTACGACGACCATCTCGACCCGCCTGCGGGATTCGCGACCGACGCGCTCGAGCGTCGCGGCGATCGCACCGTGGCGGCGGCCGCCGCGTGGCTGGCGGCGCCTGCGCCGGCCGCGGCCGGGCCGTCCCCCTCGGAGCCAGCAGCCGCGCCCTTCTTCCTGTGGGTGCACCTCTACGATCCGCACGATCCCAACGAAGCGCCTGCACCGTCGGCGAGCGGCGACGTGTCGGCGCTCTACGACCGCGAGCTCGCGTTTGCCGACACCGCCGTCGGCACGCTGCTCGGTGCGCTCGGACGCCAGGGGCTGTCGGGCAACACCATCGTGGCGGTGATCGGAGATCACGGCGAGAGTCTGGGCGAGCACGGCGAGGCCACACACGGCATGTTCGTCTACGAGTCGGCCATGCGCGTGCCGGCGATTCTCAAGTGGCCCGCGTCGCTGCCGGCGCGCACACGCGTGACCCCACTCGTGCGCGCCATCGACCTGTCCCCCACGCTGCTCGATCTGGCTGGGCGTCCACCGTTGGCCGGAGCCACGGGCGTGAGTCTGGTGCCGCTGATGCGCGTACGCGATGGAGCGCCAGACACGGCGCCGGCCACGGCCTACGGAGAAACCTACTTCCCGCAGCTCTTCATGAACTGGGCGCCCCTGCGCTCGTGGCGCGACGGGCAGTGGAAGTTCATCGAGGCGCCCGAGCTCGAACTCTACGACCTTGCGTCAGATCCCGGTGAGACCGTGAACCTGG
>JANORI010000437.1:0-5265 GCA_031415235.1 Acidobacteriota bacterium
GCGCGACAAGAAGGCCGACGACGTGCTGGTGCTCGACCTGAGGAAGGCGGATGCGTTCACGGACTTCTTCATCGTGGCCACGGGACAGAATCGCCGCCAGACCCAGGCCATCGCCGACGCGGTCGAAGCCGCGCTGCGCGCCAAGAAGCAGCGGCCGACGCACGTGGAAGGCTACGCGCGCGGCGAGTGGGTGCTGCTCGACTACTTCGACTTCGTGGTGCACGTCTTCACCCCGACTGCGCGCGCCTTCTACGGGCTCGACCGGCTCTGGGGCAACGCGAGGCCCGTCGCGCTGCCCGCGTCGGAACCCTCCACCGACGACGAGTAGCCCCGCGCGCACGGAGCCGCGATGCTGAACCTGCGCGCGCTGGCCGACGCGGTGCTGGCCACGGTACTGGCGCCGTGCTGCGCGGTGTGCGACGGCGTGCTGGCCCATCCACTCGACGGGGCGGTGTGCCCCGGCTGCTGGGCGCGCGTCACGCGCTTCACTCCGCCCTGCTGCACGCATTGCGGCGCGCCGCTGCCCAGCACGCGGGTGGCCGAGGCCCACGACGGGCGGTGCCGCGCCTGCACGGTGGGGCTCGGCGTGATTGCCGCCACGCGGTCGGTGGGCCCTTTCGAAGGCGCCCTCGCCGACATCGTGCACGCCCTCAAGTACGGCCGCCGGCCCTCGGTGGCACGCGCGTTCGGCCCGCTCCTGCGTCACGCGGCTGCCGACCTGCTGGGCGAGGTGGACCTGGTCGTGCCGGTGCCGCTCCATCCGCGCCGTGAGCGCGAACGCGGGTTCAACCAGGCGGAACTGCTGGCGCGGGGGGTCGGGCCGCCGGTGTGCCTGGCGCTCGCACGTCCGGTCTACACCGCGCCGCAGGTATCGGCGGATGGCCACGCCCGGTGGACGAACGTGCGCGGCGCGTTCGCGCCCGGTCCAGACATCAGGCGCGTGACCGGACGCACGGTGGCGCTCATCGACGACGTACTCACGACCGGCGCCACGCTGTCGGAGGCGGCCAAGGCGCTGTGCCACGCCGCGCCCGCGCGGGTGGTAGCCGTTACAGTAGCCCGAGCCGAGCTCGTACGGCGGTCGCCACTTCGTGACGGACCGCCTCGGGCGCCCGCGCGCCATCGATGAGGTGCCAGTCCGGCGCCTGCGCCTGGCGCCGGTAGCTGTCGCGCACGCGGGCCAGCAGCGGCAGGTCGCGTTCGAAACGGTCGCGCGCGGCGCGCTTGCGCTCGAGCGACGTCTCGGGAGCGATGTCGAGCACCAGGGTCAGGTCGGCAGGCGGCAGCAACCGCTGGGTGTCGGTGAGCCACGCCACGTCGAGACCGAGCGCGTCGCCGTAGGCCAGGCTCGACGCCGCATAGCGATCCGCCACGACCATCGCGCCCTCCCCCAGCCACCCCCGGATGCGCGCCGCGTACTCGTAGCGATTGGCGATGTAGAGCAGTTGCAGCACGTCGGCGCCGTAGGTGCGCTGGCCTTGCAGCGCCCGGCCGATCTCGGCACCGATGGTGGTTGCGTAGTCGGGAAACGACACCGTGCGCACGGCGTAGCCTGCCTGCTGCAAGGCATCGGTGAGCCACCCGGCCTGCGTCTGCTTCCCGCTCTGGTCCAGGCCTTCGAAGGCAATCAGCCGTCCGGGCGTCATCACAGCGTCTCGCTATGCCTCGAGCTGCAGCAGCTCGTCGAGCGTCTGCCTGCGGCGAATCGTGGTCCAACCGGCGCCGTCCACCAGCGCCTCGGGCGCCAGGGGCCGCCGCAGATAGGTGGAGCCAAGCACTGCTCCGTAGGCGCCCACGTCGCGCACCGCCACCAGATCCCCCACCTCGAGCGGCGGCAGCCGCCGGTCGCGCGCAAAGCTGTCGGTGCTCTCGCAGATCGGGCCGACGACATCGCAGGTCAGCTCGGCGCCGGCCCGGCGCACGACCGGCTCGACCCGGTGGAACGCGCCGTAGAGCGCGGGCCGCATCAGCTCGGTCATGCCCGAGTCGAGCACCACGAAACGCCGTCCGCCGGGCACGTGCTTCACGTCGACGACCGTCGACAGCAGCACGCCTGCCGGGCCCACGATGGACCGCCCGGGCTCGATGGCCATGGCCAGCCCGCTGCCGTCGGCCGCCTCAACGAGCGCCCGCACGTAGTCGCCGGCGTCGGGCACGGGCGACCCGTCGTACGAGATGCCCAGGCCGCCGCCGAAGTCGAGCTGCTCGAGCGGCACACCCAGACCCACGAGCTCGCGGCCGAGCGCCGCCGCCGCCGCCGCGGCCTTGGCCAGCGGCGCAAGCGTCGTGATCTGCGAACCGATGTGCACGTGCAGGCCCACGGGCGTGAGCCCCGGGCGGCGCGCCATGTCGAGCACCAGGTCGCGCGCGAGCGCGATCGGCACGCCGAACTTGTTGTCGCGCAGGCCCGACGAGATGTGCGGATGGCTCTGCGCATCGATGTCGGGGTTCACGCGCAGCGCCACGCGGGCCCTTGCGCCGCGAGCCGTCGCCAGGCGATCGAGGCGCTCGAGCTCGCCAGGCGATTCCACGTTGATGGCATGAAAATCGAGCGACACGGCGCGCTCCAGTTCCCCGGCCGACTTCCCGACGCCGGTGAACACGACCTCGCGCGGGGCAAAGCCGCACCGCAGCGCCACATCGACCTCGCCCATCGAATTGGCATCGACGCGACTGCCGAGCGCGCGCAGCAGGCGCACGATGGCCAGCGTGGAATTGGCCTTGAGGGCGTAGTGGATGGCGTGGGGCCGGGTGCCGAATGCGTCGTCGAGCCGCCGGTAGGCCGCGCGCACGGCGCCGGCGCTGTAGGCATAACAGGGAGTGCCCAAGGCCCGAGCCACGTCGGAGGCCGGCACCGACTCAATCGTCAGCCCGTGGGCCGTCTGCTGGAACATCTCGTCTGCCACGTCGGAAGTGGTCGATGATACCGTGAAGCGAACAGCCGGATCGAGGCCATCTTCCGTGGTATTCTGACCGGCGCACGCGCGCCTTTCCTGCCGATGTCCCTTGACGCCTCGTCGGTCGAGCCCGACGCCATCGATACGCTGATCCAGCGCTGTCTGGCGGGTGACCAGGCGGCGTGGGAGCAGATTGTCCGCACCTACCGGCGGCGTGTCTTCAACATCGCCTACAAGTTCACCGGACGCCACGATCTGGCCGAAGACCTGACGCAAGACGTGTTCGTGAAGATCTTCAAGTCGCTCGACACGTTCGACCGGCGCGCCAACTTCCAGACGTGGCTCGTCAGCGTGAGCCGCAACCTGTGCATCGACCACTACCGCAGCGTGCGCAAAGAGCGCGAGTCCATCGACCGCGACGTCGACCCGGGGGATCTGGCGCCGGTGGCGCCCACGACCAGTCCCTACGCCGCGCTCGAGGCGACCGACCGCTCGATGCTGCTGCGGCGCGGGCTGAAGGAACTGGCCCCGAGTCTGCGCGAGGCCGTGATCATGCGCGACCTGCAGGAGCTGTCCTATCAGGAAATCGCCGACAAGCTGGGCCTGCCAGAGGGCACGGTGAAATCGCGCATCAACAGGGGACGTAACGAACTGGCGCGGCAAATCAGCCGCATTCGCGACAGCGACGACCGAGCGGTCGCTGCACGTATTACGGGCGGCGGCCCGGATCCCCGCCGGAGCGGAGTGGCAGGATGACTTTCAGCATCGAACGATCGAACGACGTGGCCATCGTGCGCATCGAGGAGTCGCGCCTCATGTATCCCCTGTTGGCGGATTTTGCGGGCGCGGTGACGAGTCTGCTCGACGCGGGCGACACGAAGGTGCTGCTCGACTTCGCGAGGGTGACCTACGTCGACAGCGCCACCATCGGCTGTCTCATGGACCTCTACCGGCAGGCCGCCGCCAAGGGCGGCGCGCTGAAGCTGGCGAGCGTGCAGAAACGCGTCGAGACGATGCTCACGATGACCGGGGCGCACAACTTCCTGGCGCTCCACGCCGACGAGGCCACGGCGCTGGCGAGTTTCGGAGCCTGACGGCCATGCGCACGATCACCACGAGCACGGGCGTGACCATCGAGCTGGACGGCGACATCCAGTCGGTGCTCGAAGCGCTGTTCAAGACGTTCTGGGACAACCCAGACGACTATTCCTACGAACACACCGTGCGCGAGGTGCAGCATGTGCTCGCGCAGCTGACCGACACCGAGTCGCGGCAGTACCTGAGCGAGGCCATCGCCCTCTGCTACACCACGTACGAAATCGGCCGGCTCGCCTCGGTGATGAAGAAGCTCGACACGACCACGGAACCCTAGTGTCCAGGCAGGCCGCCACGCAATGTCGCTGAATCATCTCGCCGAACGCTTCACCTGCTCGTGGCCCTGGTCGACGGCCATCCTGCTCTGCGACGGGCGCATCTCGTGCGGCTGTTCAGACCCGTACGCCAAGCGCGTGATGGGCGACGTGCGTCAGGCGACGCTGACGCAGGTGTGGCGCGGCTCGGTGGCCAGCGAACTGCGCGCGGATCTCAACACCGGCGGGTCGTGGTTCTGCGGTGACTGCCCGCTCAAGGAGCCGCTGGCCGCTGACCAGCCGGCGCCGGTGCGCGACCTGAACGTCGGCCCGCTGCCGAACCGCCTCTACGTGGAGTGCACGGCGGCCTGCAACATCTCGTGCTTCCAGGCGTGTTGCGCGCCCGAAACCGGCATCACGCGCACGCGCCAGGCCGGCATGCTCGACTTCGACGTGTTCACCCGCGTCATCGACGAAGCTGGCCCGACGCTCGTGCGCGTCGACTTCTTCAACTACGGCGAGGCGTTCCTGCACAAGCGCGCGGTCGAGATGTGCGCGTACATCAAGACGAAGTTCCCGCACATCTATCTCTACACGAGCACCAACGGCGGCGCCCTCAACGACGAGAAGTCGCGGCGGCTCGTGCACTCGGGCATCGACGAAGTGACCTTCTCGATCGACGGCGCGTCGCAGGCCGTCTACGAGAAGTACCGCCAGCGCGGCAAGTTCGACCTGGCCACCGCGAACATGCGGGCGATGGCCGAAGAAAAGGCGCGGCACGGCCGCGATGTGCCCCAGATCAACTGGCGCTACATCCTCTTCAAGTGGAACGACTCCGACGACGAGATGGACAAGGCACGCCAGATGGCGGCGGAGTTCGGCGTGGATCGCCTCACGTGGGAGATCACGGATCACCCCGAGGACTCGTTCTCGCGGCGCTTCGCGCCCGGCACGGCCGACTTCAGCCGCATCCAGCACGAAGTGTGGGATCAGTCGGGCCTGGGCAATGCCATTGCCGG
>JANORI010000438.1:0-1739 GCA_031415235.1 Acidobacteriota bacterium
TATGGACTTTAAGTAAATTTGGATGACCCGCTCAGTTAACGTTGAACAGGGGAGTAGGTGACCCCGTCTGGGCTGTTCTGCACCTCCACCCGCGCCAGCGTCTGGCCGGTCACCAGATCCAGCACCAGCATCGAGTTGTCGTTGCGCACGGTCACGAACGCATGCCGGTTGTCGGGATGCGGGAACACCCCGGCCGTGGAGGGCTTTTCGACCTTCGTCATCCCGAGCGGAATGGACTTCAGGATCGTCTGCGTGGCCACGTCCGCCACGACCAGGGACGAGGCATTGGCGTGCGGCAGGAGCGCGCGCGTGCCGTCGGGCGTGAACTGCACGCGGTAGGGGAAACCGGGGGACGCGATGCGCTTCACCACTTCGAGTGAGCGCGTGTCGATGATCGAGATCGTGTCTTCGGCGCGGTTGCCGGCCCACACCCAGCGCCCGTCGGGCGTCACGCCCACGCCCTCGCTTTCCTTGCCAGTCGGCACGTCCTTGATCTTGGCGCCCGTGGCGAAGTCGAAGGCGCTGATGCTGCCATCGCGCATGTTCGAGCAGTAGAGTCGCGTGCGATCGGTTGAGAGCGCCAGCATGTGCGACACCGCGAGTCCCGTCTTGAACACGCGCTCCACGGCGCCGCTGGTCACGTTCACGAGCAGCAGCGCCTGGCTGCCTTCCACCGTGACGACCACGCGCGAGGCGTCGACCCAGCGCACGTCGTGCGGGGCGCGGTACTCGCCGAGGTCGATGGTCTTCACGGTGTCGCCGCTCGGCAGGGCAAGCAGGCTCAGCGATTTCTGCTGGCCCACGCCCTGCTTGTTGTAGTTGGTCACGAGCACCAGGCGGCCGTCGGGCGACACGGCGGCTTCGTGGGGGCCGCCCACGACGGCCACGTGGCGGTAAGCCGTCATCGTCTTCAGATCGATGAGCGTGACTGAGTCCGACTGCTGGTTGACGGCCACGACCGTGCCGGTGAGGCTGGCGCGAGGGGCCGGCGTCTGGGCCGATGTCTGGCCCAACCCACTGGCGGCCACCGTCGTGAAGGCGATGACCGCGGCAAGCGCGAGATGTCTGACCATGCGAAACCGTAGCGTCGGCCCGGCCCCGTGGCAAGCCGAATGTGACGGATGCGGACGCGCCTGGGACGTGCCCGAACGCGCCTGAGACGGGCCGGGGACAGGCCTGGGAAGGGACTGAGAAGAACGGCGTCCAACCGAGTACGCTTGAGGCGACACGCGGTTCATCACTTACGAGGATTCGACATGGCAGACAAGAAGATCATTGCGGTGGTGGGCGCCACGGGCGCACAGGGCGGCGGACTCGTCCGCGCCATCCTCGCCGACCCGTCGGGCGGCTTCGCGGTGCGCGCCATCACGCGTGATCCCAACTCCGCGGCGGCGCAAGCCCTGGCCGAGGCGGGCGCCGAGGTGGTGGCCGGCGACGTGGACGACGCGGCGAGCCTCGAGCGCGCCTTCGCCGGAGCCTACGGCGCCTACTGCGTGACGTTCTTCTGGAACCACTTCTCGCCCGAGAAGGAACAGGCCAGCGCGCGGAACATGGCCGAGGCGGCCAAGGCCGCCGGCCTGCAGCATGTGATCTGGTCTACGCTCGAAGACACCCGCCACTGGATGCCCAAGGGCGACAACCGCATGCCCACCTTGATGGGCAAGTACAAGGTGCCGCATCTCGACGCCAAGGGCGAGAGCGACCACTTCTTCACTGACGCCGGCGTGCCGACGACGTTC
>JANORI010000439.1:0-23100 GCA_031415235.1 Acidobacteriota bacterium
GAATACACCACGCAGGCACGCAGCGACTACACCAACGGCGTCGACGTGCACACCGGCGCCGACTGGGTCATCCGGCACAACCTGTTCCGCCGCATCCGATCGGCGCAGGGCCTGGCGGGCCCAGCCGTCCTGATGTGGAACAACTCCCGCAACACGGTGGTCGATGGCAACACCTTCATCGACAACCACCGCGACATCAGCCTGGGCCTCATCATGCGCTCGCCCAACGACCACACGGGCGGCGTCGTGCGTAACAACATGATTGCCCGTACGCCGGGCGTGGGCGGCGATGTCGGCATCGGCGTGTTCGACTCACCGGGCACGCGCGTGCTCCACAACACCATCTGGCTCGGCGGCGCCTATCCACACGCCATCGAGTACCGCTTCGCCGACACGACCGGCCTGACCATTGCCAACAACCTGGCCGATGGCGCGGCGACCTCGCGCGACGGCGCCACGGCCGCGCTCACTGGCAACGTGTGGACCGCCACCGCCGCCGCCTTCGTGGCGCCGCCCACGGGCGACCTGCATCTCACCACCGCAGCGACGAGCGCCCTCGACAAAGTGGCCGCGCTCAGCGACGCGGCGCTCGACTGGGACGGACAGACGCGCCCCGGCGGCGGGATGGCCGATGTGGGCGCCGACGAGTGGGTCAGCCAGCAACCGCCGCCCGGGGAAATTTGCGGCGACGGAATCGACAACGACGGCGATGGCCTCATCGACGAAGGCTGCCCGCCCGTCGCGCCGACCGCGCCCGCATCGCCCGTGCGGCTGGTGGGCAGCGTCCGCGGATCTGGCATCTCGCTGCAGTGGCTCGCGCCCATTTCCGGCGGGCGCGTGCAAGGCTACGTGCTGGACGCGGGCCTCAGCCCCGGCAGCACGGCCGTGAGCCTGCCACTCGGCGCCCGCACGGAGGTGTCGCTACCCGGCGTCGGCCCTGGCACCTACTGGCTGCGGGCGCGGGCCGTCGGCCCCGGCGGCAGCAGCGGGCCGTCCAACGAAGTGGCACTCACCGTGGGCGCCTGCGCGACCACGCCGCGCCCGCCGCGCGGGCTGACCTCGCGCGCCAATGGCCCCATGGTCACGCTGACGTGGATCGACGACGAGGGCTGCGAGGGCCGGCGCTACCGTCTGCTGGTCGGCTCGCGCAGCGGCGCCGCCGATCTCGGATCGGTGCCGCTGTCTGGTTCGCCCTTCTCGGGCGCCGTGCCGCCGGGCCAGTACTTCGTGCGCGTCGTCACCGAGACCAACAGCGGCACGAGCAGCACGTCGAACGAAGTGCTCATCTCCGGAGGCGGCAGGTGCCAGCCGCCGGGTTTCGCGATCGCGCTGGCGGCCGCGGCGCAAGGCCGCGTGCTCGACCTGCAGTGGTCCCCCACCGATGCCGCCGCCGCGGAAGCCGTGGACGCGGCAACGCAGCTGACCTACGTGCTCGAGGCGGGCGGTGCGCCGGGAAGCGCCAGCCTCGGCGTGTTCCCGCTGGGACGGGGCTCGAGCGTGTCGGCCATGGTGCCGCCCGGGCAGTACTCCCTGAGCGTCCGTGCCACGAGTCCCTGCGGCCGGGGTCCGGCTTC
This sequence comes from Acidobacteriota bacterium, assembly GCA_031415235.1. Lineage (GTDB taxonomy): Bacteria > Acidobacteriota > Vicinamibacteria > Vicinamibacterales > UBA2999 > CADEFD01. The sequence continues at coordinate 1,575 of JANORI010000439.1, forward strand.
GAACGAAGTGGCCATCTCGATCCAATAGGCGCGGCAGCTGCCGCGCGGGTTCGGCGGCGATCCGCAATTGATGGCATCATGGCGTGCCGATGAGCCTTTGTCCGTATCGCGCGGGTCAGACCGTCGAAGACCACTGCCGCTCCTGCCACGAAGACCGCATCCACACCATCGTGGTCGTGGACGCGCAGCAGCAGCCGCTGCGCGTCACGTGCGACTTCTGCAGCAGCGAGCACAACTTCCGCGGCGGCGGACGCACCTCAGTCTCTGCCGCCACGCCCGCGCTCGAAGCCGAGGCCGCTCGCAATGCCCGCGCGGTGCAGGCACCGTCGACCCCGAGCGCGCGAGCGACCCTCTCGCCCTCGCTTCCCCTCGTGAGCGAGCGCGAGCTCGCGGAGCCTCACATGACCGACCCGTCGCCATCCGTGCAAATTGAAGCGCTGCTGCGCCGGGTGATCCGCGAGGAACTCGGGCTCACGCCCGTGGTGCCCGCCGAGAAGTGGCGCGGCGGCCATCTGGTCCTGAAGCCGGGCAAGCCGGGCGTGCAGGACAAGAGCGTGCCCATCGAGACGTTCTTCCACAAAATCGTCATGCTACGGAACCGGCTGCGCACGCTGGAGCAGCAGGTCAACGGCTCAGAGCTGTCCGACGACCAGAAGGTGAAGCTGCAGAGTTACATTACCGGCTGCTACGGGTCGCTCACGAGCTTCAACATCCTCTTTGCCGACGAAGACGACCGGTTCGTGGGCGTGGCCAGCGAATAGGGCGATTGCGGAGCCTGACCCCAATGGCACAACGCCTGCGCCGCTTTCACGCCACGGGACCGAGGCCCCTGATCGCTGGTTCGCCGGCAACGGCTTCGGCGAGATGCCGGGCGCGCCCTGGGTGGTGGAAGGCGGCGTGCTCGGCGGCCCGGTGATGATCACTGGCACGTATTCGGTCGGCGCCGTGCGCGACGCTGTGAACAGCTGGTTCCATCATCTTCATCGCGTTCTCCACAGCCAACCAGGGTGCCGCGGCTGACACTGGCGCCACGCCGATCACGTGGCTGCCTAACGGCGATCTGACACCCCTGTTCGACGCCACCGTGGAAGCCACCGAGGAAGCGATCGTGAACGCGCTCGTGGCGGCGCAGACCATGACGGGCGTGAACGGCAACACCGCCCACGCGCTGCCGATCGATCAACTGCAGGCGCTGCTGCGGAAGTACCGCCGCCTCGCGCCTTGATCGCGGCCCTCGACCCGTCCGTTAGTGCCGGCGCAGATTTGTCGTGTGGTCGCGCTCGATCCTGACATCGGCAACGCGAGAGGTGATGATGGGACCCAGGGCATGCCCCGCGTCGATTTCCAGGTGCATGCCGACAGTGATGCAGTGCATCTTGAGGAAGCTGCCGCCGAAGGTGGAGCCGGCGAGACGAGCCTGGGTCGGCTCGGGGAAGAACTGGCCGCCCTGGACCATCACGTTCGAGTTTCCCCGCTGGAGGGGAATAATCCGGTAGACCGAGTTCCGCGTGGCGACGAGAATCGGCACGAGCGGCTCCGCCTCGCGGACGTCGAGGCCCTCGGTCACGGCGACGGCCTCCCCGAATCCGTCGAGTGTGCATCGCCTCGGCACGAGATTGTTGCCGGTAGCGCCGACACCCGCGTCGGAACCGGACGCGCGAGGGCAGGAACGCCGAGAAATCGAACTGTCCATGGTCATCCCAGAGTCAATGTAAGCAAGGCGGTTGCCATCGAGCGGCATCAGGTCAGCGCCAGGTAATCGTGCGCGAATCGAACGACCATCGATCCCTCTCCCACCGCTGCCGCCACCCGGTTCATCGCGCCGGCGCGGAGGTCGCCCGCCGCAAACACGCCGGGCACGCTGGTCTCGAGCGGCAGTGGCTCACGCGGTTCTTTCCAGATGCGCGCATAGGCGGCATCGATCAGGACATCCCGCCCCGTCAGCACGAAGCCCTTGGAGTCGCGCAACACCTGGCCCGGCAGCCAATCGCTGCGAGGCCTGGTGCCAATGAACACGAAGACCGCATCGACCTCTTCCACTCGACTCGTCCCGTCGTCAAGCGACGTCAGCGCCACCCGTTCCACGTGCCCCGATCCTTCGATCCGGTCGACTTCGGTGCGCGTCTGCAGCCGGATGTTCGGCGTCTTCTCGATCTGCTCGACGAGATACTGCGACATGGTGCCGCGTACCGAGTCTCGGCGCACCACGATCCGCACTTCCTTAGCATAGCGCGACAGATGCATGGCGCTCTGCCCGGCCGAGTTCCCCCCGCCCACGACCATCACGCGCCGCCCAGCGAACACCGGCGCCTCGGTCGTGGCCGCACCGTAGTAGACTCCCGCGCCCGTGTGTTCCAACACGCCAGGCGCCGGATGTTCGCGGTAGACCATGCCGGTTGCGGCCAGCATGGTGCGCGTAACCACCTCGCGGCCGTCGCTGAGCACGAGCCGCTTGTATCCAGCATCAATTGACACCGACGTCACGCCGAGCGGCACGAGGAACTCGGCGCCCAGACGCTGCGCCTGGGTCACGGCGCGCCGCGTCAGCTCACTGCCACTGACGCCGGCGGGAAATCCCAGATAGTTCTCGATCCTAGAACTGCTGCCCGCCTGCCCGCCCGGCGCGTGCGCATCGAGCAGCAGCGTGCGCAATCCCTCCGAGGCGCCGTAGACGGCGGCCGCAAGGCCGGAGGGACCGGCACCGACGATGACGAGGTCGTAGAGCTGAAGGGCCGCCGTCAGGGGCCGCCCGAGCCGTTCGGCCACTTGCCGTGGTTCCGGACCGCGCAGCACTGACCCATCCTCGAAAAAGAGCGCCGGCAACTCGTGTTCGCCGACGCCGGCCGCGTCCAGCAGCCCGCGCGCGTCCTGGTTGAGGGCGACGTCGAGCCAGCGGTACGGGATGAGGTTGCCCCCGAGGAAGTCCTTGATCGCGTGCGACCGGGGCGACCACTGGTGTCCGACCAGCCGCAGTCCGCTCGCCTCGGGCAGGTAGGCGGCCTGCCACGCGTCGAGCAGGTCGTCGACCACCGGAAAGAGGCGCTCCTCAGGCGGGTCCCACGGCTTCGAGAGGTAGTGGTCGAGATGTGCCTCGTTGATGGCCTTGATGGCCGCCTCGATGTCCGAATAGGCCGTGAGCATCACGCGGCGCGCCAGTGGGTAGATGTCGCGGGACCGGGCGAGCACCTCGGTGCCCTGGATGCCCGGCATCCGCTGGTCGCTGATGATGAGCGCCAGCGCGTCGCCTCGGGCTCTCAGCTCGCGCACCGTGGCGAGCGCCTCTTCACCGGACGACGCGCTCACGACCGCGTACGCCTCGCGGTAGCGGCCACGCAGGTCGCGGCGCACGGCGGCAAGCACCTGCGCATCGTCGTCTACGACCAGGATGACGGGCTTCTTCATGGCCGCGTTACGCTTGCATCCACGTCGGCCAGGCGGAGGGACACGCGAAACTCGGTTCGCCCTGGACGCGACGCCACCTCGATCTCGGCGTCGTTGTGGCTGACGAGCCGCCGGACGATATCGAGGCCCAGACCGGTGCCCTTTCCGACGGGCTTGGTGGTGAAGAACGGCTCGAACAGGTGAGCCCGCACCTCGTCAGGAATACCGGGGCCGTTGTCGATCACGCGCACCACGACCCGCTGCCGTTCACAGGTGGCGGTGACCTCCACGCGACCACCCTCGGCCACGGCATCGAGCGCGTTGTCGATCAGGTTGGCCCAGATCTGATTGAGCTCCCCGGTGAAGCCGCGCACGAGCGGCAGACCGGGTGCCACGGTGATGGCCACGGTCGCCGACTTCGCGCGCGCCTTGGCCTTGAGCACCGTGACCGTGTTGCCCAGGTGCATCGATAAATCGACCGGCTCGGCCACCGTGGCCTGATCCATGTGCGTGAACCCCTTGATGGCCTGGACCAGCCCGGCAATCCGCATCGCGGCCTCCTGGATCTCCGAGGCCAGCCCGCGCACCGAGCATCCGGCTGCCGTCCACCGGAGCACCGCGTCGAGCGACGGTCCGCCCACGGCTTCGGCAATCAGATCCAGCGCCTCGATCGTCACGGCGGTGTCTGCCAGTGGTCCGGCGATGGCCACGTCCAACCCGTGGTCATCGAGCCAGTCCGCCATGGCCTCTTCGCGCTCGGCCTGCTGGATCGGCGACAGCACGCCCTGCGATGATCCGGCCAGGCACGACGCCCGAACGCGGTCGATGGCGTCGAGCTGGGCTGCGGTGAGGCGGGAGGCACCAAGCACCCGGGTGGCGCGCTCGGCTTCTTCCAGACGGCTGTCGAGCAGCGCCGCGCTGCGTTCGATGGCCGACGCCGGGTTGTTCAGCTCGTGGGCCAGGCCGGCCGCCAACTTCCCGAGCGAGATCATCTTCTCGTCGTGCAGACCGCTCGAGGTGAAGACGCGGGCGCGGTCCACCATCTTCCGCACCAGGATCGCGGTGACCTCATGACAGTCGTGAATCATCGCGGCAAATAGATCGCGATGGACGGCCAGCACCGTCGAGGGCTCCTGCGCGACGTTGTCGCCCGGAGGACTGGTCATGCGCGAGTAGGGCAACGTCCCCGTCACGTCTCCGGACCGCCACTCGAGCACCTTGTGCACGCCGGCGCCACGGTCGACGAAGATGGCGATGTGGCCGGAGAGCACGATGAACAGCCCTTCTACCTGCACGCCATGAGCGGACAGTACCTCGCCGTCGATGAGATGGCGCAGGGAGCCATGCGCCGCGAGCCACTCGAGCTCCGCTCGAGGCGCGGTCCCAAGCGTCGCGTGGCGGGCGAGCTGATCGACGAGCCCTGTCTCAGTCATCTGCCCGCTACCCCGTTCCGCTGGTGAAGCCGCATGGCCGACATCGTCGGAATCTTACACCTGGGATTCTCGGCGGCGCCGCCTCCGCGCCCGAGGGGCCTCGGGCTGCTACGATGGAGGATACGCGCCCGTAGCTCAGTTGGATAGAGCACCGGCCTTCTAAGCCGGGGGTCCCGAGTTCGAGTCTCGGCGGGCGCACCAATCTAGCCACATTCCGCGAAGGCGCGAATCGATCCGCGAAATTCGGCCACACTTCCGCCGCTCACTGCGACCGGTCCACCATCGCTACGTACGCCGCGCAGCCTGAACGCGCGGCGCGTCGATGACCGGGCATCGTTCCGCGGCCACGACGAACATCCCAGCTGGCGCGCCAGACAGCCGCGGCTGTCGTGACACCCCAACTCGGTGCCTTCCTTCACCACGAGCACCGACGACGGGCGGACGACCCAGCGTCTGCCCGCGCCATCGATCGACAGCTTACTACTTCGCGAGCGGCCCAGGACGAATCTGGAACTTCATCACCTTGCTCGTCGTGCCCCGGCCGGTTTCCATGTGGAACGGCGCCCGTGTCGAAATCGTGGTCCAGACGCCGCGGCCCTTCCAGCCCGCATTGGGATCGTCGATGCGCCCATCCATCCACTTCGTGTAGAAGCCCAATGGGTACGGCACGCGCATCGTTACGAACTGGCCGTCCTTCAGCGCCAGCAACCCTTCGGTCGCGTTGCCGGTGTTGATCGGCGTGTTCGGCCCGAGCCCGAGCGTGTCGAACTGATCGACCCAGGTGTAGTAGCTGGCTTCGGCACTGCCAGAGTCCGTCACGCCCTTGAGCTGCGGCACCGGTTCGGTGTAGAACGTCCAGCCCTCGGGGCAGTGCTGGCCGCTGGCGTCCGGGCCATTCAGCGGCCCCTTGCACTTGCGGCGATCGAAGCTCGCCAGGTGGCCGCTGGCCATCGCCGCCCAGTAGACGCCGTGGCGATCGACGTCACCGCCGCGCGGCGAGAAGCCCTTGTCGGTGGGCGGCTGGAAGATCTCGGTGATCGCCGTCTCGGGAGGATTCGCCCCGGGAGACAGCCGGATGACCGCGCCCGGGTAGCCGAGCTGCGTCCCCCAGATCGAGCCATCGGGGGCGGGGGCGACGGCGTAGAGGGCGCCGTTGATCCGCCGGTCCTTGGTCGCGTCGAGCGGCTGACTGGGTTCGGTGTACGCGTCGCGTTTGCCGTTGCCGTTGGCGTCGCGGATGAGCGCGGTCCAGCCCTGCGACTTCATCTCGTCCTCGGTCTCTTCGAACATCTTCGTGTTCAGCCAGCCAATCACCTGTCCGCCGCCGCTCGTCCACAGCGTGTGGTTCGCGTCTTCGGCGAACATCAGGTGGTGCGTGCCGAAGCAGGTGCCGATGTGGGTCAGCTTCTTCGTCGCCGGGTCGTACATCTGCAGGTGCCGGCCGGCGTTGGCCACCGGGAACAGCTTCGCGGAGGGATGACTCGATCCCTCGCGGCACTCCGGGGGATTCGCCGCGGGCCGGACGGCGGACGTGAGCCACACCCGTCCCCGGTGATCGAGCATCGGGTTGTGCACGTTGTTCTTGCTGGTCCAGATCGCCTCGTCGCCCCAGTAGGGCGAGTGCCCGGGCATCGCCGGGTTCGTGGGCGGCGTGCTGGGATCCCGCACCGTCAACGGCACGCGACTCGCGGTGTGGGTCATCGGATCGAGCACCGGAGTGTAGTCGGCGCTCAACTCGAGCGCGCCGTACAGGGGTCCGTTGGCGTTGACGCGTGGGTTGCGGCGGTCGGTCGACACGACGTCGTGCAAGTACGCCTTCGGATCGGCCCAGTCCCACTGCGTGATGACGACGTTCCGCTCGACGCCCTGCGGCCGCTTGGGCGCGGGGGGAAGCGCCCCCGCACGAATCGTGTCGGTCCAGTCGGCGAACATCTTCAGGACGCGGGCGCGGCCGAAGTTGTTGAGCGCGCCGCTCATCTGCCCGCCCGCCTGTCCTGACTTCACGCGCCGCTCCCACGCGGCGACGGTGCTCGGGAACGGCCCGAGCGCGGCCGGGACCTCGCGCGTGGCCTTGACGCCGAGCGCATGGCACGCGGTGCAGCCGCCCGACTTCACGCTGCGGATCCAATCGCCCTGGCTCTTCATGTTCGGGTTGATGCCGTTCCCGCTGTCGCCCGTGCCCGGGAATTCGCTCTTGGCGGGCATCTCCATCAGCGACAGCCAGTGCGCGGCCGGGTAATACTGCGCCGCCGCGGCCGGCGAGCTCGCCGGCACGGCCTCGAGGTCCAACCTCTTGCCTGGCATCGTCTGCGTCTTCGGCGAGTCGACGAGTCCGTACCCGCGGACCCACACGCTGTAGGTCGCTCGGGGAAGGTCGGGCAGCAGATATCGCCCGCGGTCATCGGTGACGACAATCTTCGCAAACGGGGTCGGCAGGTCGCGCGTTTCGGCGATGACCCAGACGCCGGCCTCGGGTCCGGCGGGTCCCGTCACCGTGCCCCCCAGGTCGTCGCTGTCGACCGCGACCGCATCGCCGGCGGTCTGGAACGCCCGCGTGCCGCTCACGACTCCGGCCGTGATCGCGAGTGTGACGGCGATCCCGACGGTCAGTACGTTCTTCGCCATGGTGCTCTCACTTTCCGTGTCGCTGTCCAAGAACTGCCGGTTCGAGTGCGCGCGGCCTGCCAGGCCAGCCATCTGGCGTGAGGATAGCGCAGGCGGTGTGTGGGACCAACCTCGTCGGTTTGGTCCGGGACATTTGGTCCGGGACGGCTTGACGAAAGTGACTGCGGCAAGCAGGATCAGGCGTCTGTGTGCCTTCGAAGGAGGGATTCCTGCAGAGCTGGCGGTGTGGATTCAGAGCCTGCGGCGCGCTCATTGCGGCGATGCTCGGCGTGACGGCGTCGTGGCCCGGGCAGCTGGGCGCCCAGCGCGGCGGCATGTTCCTGGGGTCGCCAGACGATCCCGCGATTGCCTACTCCACCGCACCGGTCAGCAACGTCGTCGACGATCTGAATCGGCGGCTCGATGACGGGTCGGCCCGACTGACCTTCGACGGGCGCAGCGGCTACCTGGCCTCGGCGCTCGACGCGCTCGCGTTGCCGGCCGATTCGCAACTGCTCCTGTTCTCGAAGGCCAGCCTCCAGGGCCGATTGATCGGTTCAGACAACCCCAGAGCGCTGTTCTTCAACGACCGGCTCGCGCTCGGGTGGGTGCGCGACGGCGATCTCCTCGAAGTCGCCGCACACGATGCCCGCGCCGGCGTCGTCTTCTACACGCTGGAGCAGCGGCCGACGGAGCGCCCCGCGTTCACGCGCGAATTCCGCTGTCTCGGTTGTCATATGACCGGCGAGACGCTGGGCGTGCCCGGTCTCCTGATGTTCAGCGCGACGCCGGACGGGGACGAGGATCGGCACATGAAGAACGCCACGACGGATCAACGCAGTCCGATCGCCGGGCGATTCGGTGGCTGGTTCGTCACGGGTCAGAGCGGCGCGGCGACGCATCTCGGCAACCGGGTGCCGGCACTCGACGGCCATCCGGGCGGGAGCCTGGCATCGGTCGCGGGTCTTTTCGAACCCGACGGGTTCCGTGCGGCGTCGAGCGACATCGCGGCACTGTTGACGTTCTCGCACCAGACGCACCTGACGAACCTGCTGACGCGCGCGTCGTGGGAGGCACGCGCCGCCGATCCTGCGCGGCATCCCGGTGCCGCCGCGGTGCCCGGACAGGTGGCATTGGTCGACAGACTGATGCGTGGCATCGCCGACGAAGTCGTGGACTACATGCTGTTTGTCGACGAAGCACCGCTGCCGAACCCGGTCCGCGGCCGGTCGGGGTTCGCCGAGCGGATGTCGGCCCGCGGTCCGCGCGACCGCAAGGGGCGTTCGCTCTTCGAGCTCGATCTCGATCGGCGCCTGCTCAAGCACCCGTGCAGCTATCTGATCTACTCACCGGCGTTCGACGCGCTGCCGCCGCTTGCGAAGGGGCCGATCTACGAGCGGATGTGGCGCGTGCTCGCCGGCGACACCCGCGAGCCGCGCTACCGTGCGTTGTCGCTGGCGGATCGACAGGCGGTCGTGGAGATCCTCGAGGACACCAAGCCCGATCTTCCCGCGTATTTCACGGCAGTGACGCAGTAGCCGAAGCGTCCTGGTCTCGCGTGGGAGTGCCGTGTCGACCTGCCAGTACGTGCGTCCCGTCCGGCGTGACCGCATTCACGGCCGCATGGCCGCCATCCGGTCGAAGAACTCCCTACGTCGTGACGATTTGCGGAATCAGCGTACCGTAGACATCGGTCAGCCGCATGTCGCGTCCGGTGAACCGGTAGGTCAGCTTCTTGTGATCCAGCCCCAGCAGGTGGAGCATCGTGGCGTGCAGGTCGTGGTACGAGATTGGCTGTTCCATCGCCTTGTAGCCGAAGTCGTCGCTGGCGCCAATCACCTGGCCGCCCCTGACGCCCGCGCCGGCCATCAGCACGGTCTGGGTGCCGGGATTGTGATCGCGCCCGGTGCCGCGCTGCGAGATCGGCATGCGGCCGAACTCGGAATGCATGATGACCAGCGTCGAGTCGAGCAGCCCGCGCGCGCGCAGGTCCCGCAGCAGGCCCGCCGCGGGCTTGTCGGTTTCGGCCGCGTGCTGGGTGTGGTTCGCCTTCACATCGCCGTGCGCGTCCCAGGTGTCCACGTTCTGGTTCCCGACGCCGCCTGAGAACACCTGCACGAAGCGGACGCCCCGCTCGACCAAGCGCCGGGCCATCAGGCACTGCCGGCCGAACGGCTCGGTGACCGTGTCGTCGAGGCCGTAGAGCTGCTTGGTGGCGTCGGTCTCGCTCGCGGTGTCCACTGCCTCGGGTGCGCAGCCCTGCATGCGATAGGCGAGTTCGTAGGAGGAAATGCGCGCGGCCAGCTCGCTATTCCCGGGGAATTTTTCCATGTCGAGTTCGTTGAGGCGCGCCAGTGCGTCGAGCCGCGCCCGCTGATCCTGCGGCGTCACGCTGGCCGGCGGCTTCAGGTCGACGATCGGATCGCCGGTGGACCGGAAGAGCGTGCCCTGATAGGCGGCCGGCATGTAACCCGCGCTCCAGTCGTTGGGCCCGCCGAGCGGTCCGCCGCGCGCGTCGGTCATCACCACGAAGGCCGGCAGGCTCGCCGAGACCGAACCCAGGCCATAGGTGACCCACGAGCCCACGCTGGGGAACCCGAGGTTGATCTGGCCGGTCTGCATCTCGTAAGTGCCCTGCACGTGGTCGTTCGACCGCCCGTAGACCGAGCGGAGGAACGCGATCTCGTCGACGTGCTGGCTGAGGAACGGGAAAATCTCGGAGACTTCGATGCCGCTCTGGCCGTACTTCTTGAAGCTGAACGGGCTCGGCATCAGCGGACCCGGCGAGCCCTGCCGCACGATCACATCACCCTTCACCTTGTCGTCGATCGGCTGGCCGGCGTACTTGGTGAGGGCCGGCTTGGGGTCGAAGGTGTCCATCTGGCTCCACCCGCCGCCCATGAAGAGCGAGATCACGGCGGTGGCCCGCGGCGTGAAGTGCGGCGGCTTCGGCGCGTACGGATTTACGCCGGTGGCCGGCGCGGCACAGCCGTCGGGCGCGAGGGACGCAGCCGAGAGCGCGCCCTCACGATCGAGCAGATACGCCAGCGCGAGGCCGCTGATGCCGCCGCCCGACTTGAAGAGGAAATCCCGCCGGTCCCAGAAGTATTGACTGCAGCGATGCGACACGCCTCACCTCATGTAGATGAACTCGTCGAGATTCAGAAGCACGTGCGTGAAGGCCGCGAGCGACTGCGTCTTGATCAGGCCGAGCGCGACGTCGAGTTCGGCGTTCGCCGGCAGACGTGCCAGCGCGATGCGATAGGCGAGATCGACCTGCGCGGCCGGCGTGGCGGCCTCGCGCCGCACCCGTTCGGCCAGGCGTTCCGCCTGCGCCAGCACGAACGGGTTGTTGAGCAGCGTCAGCGCCTGGGTCGGCACGGTCGAGACGTTGCGCGCGCCGGCCACGACGTTCATGTCCGGATGGTCGAACGTGTCGAACATCGGATACGGCAGCGAGCGGCGGCGATACACGTAGACGCCGCGCCGCCAGGCCGCGGGACCGTCCGGCGTGTTCGCCCACTTGCCGCGGTACTGTCCGGTCAGGACGTCTGCCGGAATGAAGGGGAAGATCGGCTCGCCGCCAACTTCCAGGTTGAGGTTGCCGCCGGCGGCGAGCATGCTGTCGCGCACGATCTCGGCGTCGAGGCGCTGCGGGCGGAAGCGCCACAGATACCGGTTCTCCGGATCCGCGCCGGCGCCGGCGTCCGGGCCTGACGACGCCATCTGGTACGCCTCGGAGGTCATCATCAGCTTGTTGGCCCGCTTGATGCTCCAACCGCCGCGAACGAACTCGACGGCCAGCCAGTCGAGCAGCTCCGGATGGCTCGGCGCCTCGCCCATCTTGCCGAAGTTCTCGAGCGTCGACACGATGCCGCGGCCGAAGTGCTTCTGCCAGAGGCGGTTGACGATGACGCGGGCGGTGAGGGGATTCTCCGGCGAGCCGATCCACCGCGCGAGCGCCAGACGGCGACCCGACGTCCGGCCGTCGGGCCGGGGGATCGCAGTGGGCGGAGTGCCGCGGGTGATGACCTGCACGAACCCCGGCTGCATCTGCGGGCCACGGCTCTCGACGTCGCCGCGGATCAGGAAGTAGGACGGCGGCACCTCGTAGCGTCCGGGACCCTTCGGCAGATAGCTGCCCGGGAACGGCGGCGGGATCCGGCACTTCGGACAGCTCACGACCTCGTCGCCCTCGCCGAGCGGGGAGAAGCGATGGTCGCCGTCGGTGGCGATGTCGGCCATCGGCAGCGGCGGCGGCCGCTCGAGCTCGAGGACCCTGAGTTGCGCGGCCAGCTCGCGCTTGGCCGCCCGCTCGGCGGGCGCCAAGACGTTGTCGACCTCGGCCTCTGGAGCGGTGACCGCCTCGAACACCTGGATCGCGAGCAACCGCTCTCCCGGGGTGCGCTCGGGCTCGGGCTTGGCGGCGGCCTGGTAGATCGAGTCGGAGAACCGGCTCTTGATCATCGCCAGCTCCAACCGGTCGCGATGCGGCTTCTCGATCGCGGCAACCCTCGCGCGCAGCGCCACGCGCCTGGCGTCGAGCTCCTCGTTCTTCGCCAGGTAGGCCGCGGCCTCGGCCGGCGGCGCCAGGGGCACGCTGGTCTCGACGTAACCGAAAATCGATGCCTGCAGCGCGTAGTAGTCCTTCTGGCGGATCGGATCGAACTTGTGGTCGTGGCAGCGCGCGCAGCCGATCGTCAGCCCGAGCGTGCCCTTGCCGATGGCGCCCACCACGTCGTCCAGATAGTCGAAGCGGCGCTCGGGGTTGTCCTTCTCGCGGAACAGCACGCGCGGCCCGGCGCGCAGGAACCCGGTGGCGATCAGGCTGTCGTGGGTCCGGCCGTCCATCTCGTCGCCGGCCAGCTGTTCGGTCAGGAACTGGTCGTAGGGCTTGTCGGCATTGAACGACCGGATCACGTAGTCGCGGTAGCGCCAGGCGTTGGGGCGGTGGACGTCGTACTCGAAGCCGCCTGAATCCGCGTAGCGCGCCACGTCGAGCCAGTGGCGGCCGTAGCGTTCCCCGTAGTGCGGCGATGCGAGCAGCGAGTCGATCAGCCGCTCCCACGCGGCGGGCCGATCGTCAGCGACGAAGCGATCCACTTCCGCGGGGGCGGGCGGCAGCCCGAGCAGATCGAGGTAGGCGCGGCGCACGAGCGTGCGGCGGTCGGCGCGCGGCGCGGCGACGAGACCCTGGCGCGCGCGTGCCTCCTCCAGAAAGCGATCGACCGGGTGCACGAGGCCCTTGCGAGCCACTTCGGGAAGCGGCGCTTGCACCGGCGGCTTGAAGGCCCAGTAGGCGCGCTCGTCGTCAGTGATCGGCCGCTCTTCGATGTCAGGAGTCGCGGGCGACGTTGCCGGGCGCATCGCGGCGCCGGTGTCCCACGGTGCCCCGGCGTCGATCCAGCGCTTCAGTGTGGCGACCTCCGCGGCGGTGAGCGCCGGGCCACGCATCGGCATGGCCGGCTCCTCGAGGCCGGCCACGACGCGGTACATCCGGCTCTTGTCGGCCTGCCCGGGGACGAGCGAGGGGCCGTGGACGCCGCCGTCGATCGCGGATTCGCGGGTACGCAGATCGAGCCGCGACAGCTTCAGTGTGTCGCCATGACATCCGAAGCACTTCGCTTCGAGGACCGGGCGAACCTCGGCCGCGAAATCGACCGGGCGTCCGGGTGCGGGCGGCGAGGGCGCCGGCGCCTGCGCGTCCGGCACGGTCACGGTAACGAGGACGGCCGTGACCACGAGGAGGTACAAGGCGCGCGATCGGGGCATCGACCTTCCCACGTCTCCCTTCCGCCGTCGCGCCGCAGAGGACGCCGCTCGCGAGGGCCCACCGACGGGGCTACTCTACCGCAGGCGCTGTCTCCGTGCACGCCCTGCCAGGACCACACGGTGGGGCCTGGAGGCTGTGCGGTCGCCTATTCCAGCATCAGGGGGATGGCGCTGAGGGTATCAGCGACCGCGCCATCTCACGCTGGCTCGGGGCTACCAGACCGACGTCGGTGCGTCGACTCTACGGGCCTCAGGTCCTTGGGGAACGGCGTGGCGCCGCCGCCCGTGACGAGGTCCCGTAGTCCCGGTCGCCGCGCACGCGGCGTGGGCTCAGCGTCCCTTCAGCGCACCGAGTCCCGATCGCCGGCGAATCGCGCTCACGAGATTGCCACGCCGCCCATGGGTCAGCGCCAGGAACGGCGCGTACGGATGCACGCCCAGGGCCAGTGCCGCGGCACTCACCGGTCTGAAGACCAGCGACCGGAACGCGGCCGCCACGGACCACCCGAACCGATGGCGGTTGGTCTCGCGCTCACCCGCCACCGCCGCCATGCCGAGGGCGACATCGCGAAAACGGGGATTGTCCCGCATCTGCCCTGCGAAGTAGTCGTGTTCGTGGCTCTGGGTGGCGGCGTAACTGTCGCGTCGATCGCTGGCGGGCAGGGCCACCACGGTGACGCCCGGCGTGACCTGCATGCGCGCACCGGATCGCCAGGCGCGAAAGAGCCAGTCCTGCGAGGACGTCACGTAGGTGTCCCGCGCCGGCCGCCATGGACCCACGCGGTCGGCCAACTCGCGCGTGAGCACCCACGCCGAGGCGAAGACGAAGAGCCGGGGGTCGTACTCGTCGCCAAGCGGCACGCCACTCAGGCGAAACCGCCACTGGCCCGAGGCCAGGTCCTGCGGTGAGGTCGGCAACCCGACAAGCAGCGGTGACCAGACCAGATCGGCGTTGGTCTGCTCGAGCCACGCCAGGGCCGCCGCGAGGTGGTCGGGGAAGTACATGTCGTCGTGGTTCAGATATGCGACATAGCGCCCGCGCGCCTGCGCCAGGGCCTGGTTGTTCGGCCCCGACTGCTCCCCGACGTTGCGGGAGAGATTCGTGTAACGAATCCGGGGGTCGCGGAATGCTGCGACGACCTCACCCGTGTCATCGGTGCACGCGTCACCGACGACGTGCAACTCCCAGTCGGCAAGCGTCGAGCGTCGAACGCTCTCGATCGCATGCGCGAGCACCTGGCTGCGATTGTAGGTGGCAACGACCACCGACACGAGGGGGCCACTGGACATCAATGCCTTTCGGACCGCATCGACGGCCGACGCCGTCGTCGCCCACAGCATACAATCGCCACTCGTGAGACACGTAGCGGTACTCGGCGCCGGCATCATGGGCTGCGCCACGGCGTTGTTCCTGGCACGCCGCAACGTCCGGGTCACGCTGTTCGATGCGGCGAACCAGCCGTTTGCCGGCGCCAGCCGGTGGAACGAAGGCAAGATCCATCTTGGCTACCTGTATGCGGGCGATCCCTCACTCGGCACGGCCCGACGCCTTCTGCCAGGGGGCGTGGCGTTCAAACGGCTGGCCGAGGAGCTGGTCGGCTGCTCAATCGACGGGGCGACGACCGAGCAGGACGAGACGTTTCTGATTCATCGGAACTCGGTAGTGCCGCCCGATGCCGCCGCCAGGTACTTCGATGCCGTGAGCGCCATGGCGGCGGGCCACCCCGAGGCCGGGGGTTACCTCACGCCGCTGACTGATGCGCGGTCAACCCGTCTGTCCGACGCGGCCCTGGAGACCACGTGCGATACGGCGCACGTCGTTGCCGGGTTCCGCGTACCGGAACGATCGGTGTACACGCCGTGGCTGGCCGACCGGTTCGTGGACGCGGTGTCGAGCGAGCCGCGCATCGAGCCCCGGATGCAGACCCGCGTCACCGGTGTGCGTCGCTCCGCCGCGACGCTCGCTCCCCCGCTGTTTGTCGAGACCACCGCGGGGGTCGACGGTCCGTACGATGCGGTCGTGAACGCGCTGTGGGAGGGCCGCCTGGCCATCGACGTGGCCCTGGGGCTGCCGACGCCAAGCACCTGGTCTCATCGCTTCCGCCTCTCCGCGTTCCTGCGCGCGGAGCGCAGGGTCGAGGTGCCCAGCACGGTCGTGGTCACGGGTCCGTTCGGCGACGTCAAGAACTACGGCGGCCGCGACTTCTACCTGTCGTGGTACGCCACGGGTCTCAGGGCCGAGGGGAACGGCGTGGTGCCGCCGCTTGTGACCACGCTCGACCCGGGCGAGCACACACAGGTCGTCCACGAGATCATCGGCCGGCTCGGCGCGATCGTCCCGTCGGTGGCGGCCTTGAAGGACTGCGTCGCTGACGTGCGTCTCGAGGGCGGGTGGGTCTACGCCGAGGGGCGCGGCTCCCTGGCGGACCCGGCCTCCACGCTGCACCGCCGCGACCGCGTCGGCATCACCAGGGCCGACGCGTATTTCTCGGTCGACACGGGCAAGTACTCCATCGCGCCGTGGCTCGCCAACGAGGTGGCGAATCTCATCGTCTGACGGCGCTCATGCCCCGACGAGCAGTGCCTGGTTCCAGGCCGCCCGGCACGCGCACGGCCCACCGCAGCTTCGCGGACGCCGCGCGGGGATTGGCGCGGACTTCCTCTGCCGATGCGCGCACGACGTCACCGCCGATCGAGGCGTACACGCCCTCGCGCTGACCCGCCTGGAAGGCCTTCTTCACGCGCCGATCTTCGCCGGAGTGAAACGTGAGGATGGCCACCCGTCCGCCGGGTGCGAGATCGCCCGGCAGCGCGCGTAGCAGCGCGTCGAGCGCGGAGAGCTCCCCGTTCACCGCGATGCGGATTGCCTGGAACACGCGACGCACCGACAGGTCAGCGGCGGCTTCCCAGCCGGCCGGGCGCGCCTCGACCACGGCCTGTCGCACTTGGTCGGCCAGGTCGCGCGTCGTGGTGAGACCCTGCCCCGCCACCCGGCGAGCAATCGCGGCAGCATGCGGCTCGTCGGCATTCGCCTCGAGCAGTTCGGCCAGCGCAGTGGCGCCGAGCCGCGCCAGCAGGGCCGAGGCCGGCTCGCCCCGCGACGGGTTCATCCGCATGTCGAGCGGCGCGGCGTCCTTGTAGGTGAACCCGCGTTCGGGGTTGTCGAGCTGCATCGACGACACGCCGAGGTCGGCGCACACGAGGTCGGCGCCCGCGATGCCTTCGCGCGCAAGCACCTGCGTCAGCCCCGCGAAATTCGTACGGCACGCCTGGAACACGTCGGGGCCAAAGCCCGCGTCGCGCAGCCGGGCCTCGGTGCGCGGCAACTCAATGGGGTCAAGGTCGAGGCCGATCAGGCGTCCACCTGGCTGCACACGCTCGAGCAGCGCCCGCGCATGTCCGCCGAAGCCGAGCGTGCAATCCACCGCCACGTCGCCCGGTCGCGGCGCCAGCACGCGCAGTATTTCGTCGACCATGATGGGACGGTGCGTGCCGGCCGGCGTCTTCCCCGACTGCAGCACCTTCTGCACGTCGACCGCGTAGCGCTCAGGCTGCAGCTCCTTGTACTTCAGGTGGAAGGCCCGCGGGTTCTTGCCGGAATAGCGCGGACGCCGCATGCCCTACACCCCCGCCGTCAGTGCGAGCTTGCGGCGCACGAACTGCACGAGCTCTGGAAAAGGCGCGCGGTCCACGAAGTGTCCGCGGTCGGTGTGCTCGAAGTAGCTGCAACGCAACTGCGCGGCGACGAAACGGGCCTCGGCCACCGGGATGCACGGATCGTCGACGGATTGGAAGATCCCGACCCACTGCTGGTTGGCGCGGATAGCGTCCCACTGCCACGCCGCGCGGTAGTAGCCGCTGGCGCGCTCGTCTGGATCGCCAAGGTCGGTATGACACACGCCCACGAGCACCGTGCCGCGCAGCCGGTGCGTCTCGGCGTAGCGCATCGCCGCCACGGCGCCCGACGAGTGCCCGATGAGCACGGTGTGTTCGTCGGCGCCCAGACCCTCGAGGAACGGCAGCCAGATCTCCGCGCGCGCGGCCACGTTGTCGGGAAACGTGCGGTTGACGACCGGCAGGCCCAGCGCACGCAGATCCCGCTCCACGAAGGGCAGCCAGCCGTCGGCGGCGGTGCAGCCGCCGTTGCCATGAATGAGGATCGCCTTGGTGCCAGGAGTCTCGGACACGGGCGCCAATTATCCCGCGTCTACGTCCCTGCCGTCCGGAGCCGGTCGCGGTGGTCTACTTCTATCGCCGCGCGTATGCCATCGCGGAGGCCGGACTCGACCCGAGGCATCCGCTCCTGGCGACCAGCCGCAGCAACCTCGCCGACTTCTGTCAGGCGCGCGGAGTGCCGCTCGAGGACTGGGCCAGGGTGGGCGCGTCTCAGGTGCCTCAGACGCCAGCTGCGCCGCAGGTCCTGCCGCGCACGAGCCCGATGAGCCCAGCGACGCCGGCTCTCCAGCCCGTCGCGCCGGCCGTCAGTTCCAGGCGCGCGTTTGCCGCAGTCGTCGCCGTGCTGGCGGTCTTGGCCACCCTGGCCGTTGCCCGTCTGTGGCTCATGCCGGCGAGGGGCAGTGACCCGCCCCGAGCGGATGCTCCGACCACGGCCACGCTCGACCCTCCCGTGCCTGCGCCGGCGCCCGCTCCCGTCTCCGCGGCAGTCACGCCAGCTTCGCTCACGCCGCAAGCACCCTCAGCATCCCAGGCCGCGACCACCGCGTCCGGGGCATCCGCATCCGCCGATCTTCGCGTCGTGACGGCCACCGTGTGCCACACGCTGACCACCGACGGCGCCTGGCGCTGCGAGCCAGCAGGCCCCGTCAGTGCCCCTGGACGTCTGTCGTACTACACGCGCATCGCGTCTTCCCAAGCGACGCGCGTGCGTCACCGCTGGTATCTGGGCGACCGCCTGCGGCATGAGGCCGCGCTCACCGTGAGTGCGAATCCCGGCACGGGCTACCGCACATTCAGCCGGCTGACCGTCAGTCCCGGCCAATGGCGGGTCGAGTTGCTCGCAAGTGGCGGCGCCGTGCTCGACGAGACACGTTTCGAGGTGCGCAAGTAAGCACTAGGGCGGCCATGGCAACTCGCGCGACGAGACGGCTGGCCGTCATGCGTCCTCGAGACGCCCAGCCAGCCAGGTCAATTCGGCCAGCATGGCATCGATGCGCGACAGCACGCCTCAACAACTCACGCACTTGTGATTGTTGATGGCCCCCACACTCTCGAGCAACTCCATCGCCTCCGGGTACGGCTGCACGCGCTGCACCGGACCGTTGGCCATGTCCACGGTGGTCTGGCCCGTGCGGGCCACCGCTTTGACGTCGGCGCCCTTCGACACGAGATATTTGATGAGGGCCACGTCGCCGCGTGACGCGGCATGATGCAGCGGCGTGTAGCCGTTGTGGTCGCGCGCGTTCACGTCCGCGCCCAGTTCTTCGACCAGGAACCTCACCGCCGGCACCCAGCCACCTGGCACGTGGCGGTGCGTGTTGCCCGCGAAGCCAAGGCCGTAGCCCACGCCCGAGGCCGCGTGAATCGCCGCCACGGCCGGCCCCGACCACGGAATCGGCGCAAGGCCCGATTGGTCTGGCAAGCTCGGATCAGGACCGCCCTCCTCGTAGCGCTCGGGCACTTTCGCCGTGCGGATGTTCGGGTCAGCGCCGTACTCGAGCAGCAGCGTCATGGCCGGCAGATCCTGCGCGTAGGCCGCGAGCCAGAACGGCGTGGCACCGGTGCGATCGACGCCGAGCAGATCGCGGTTATAGGTGGTGTACCAGAGCGTCTTCGTGAGCCGCGCGTTCACGTCGGCGCCGGCCTCGAGGAAGCGCTCGGCCAGGTCGAGGTAGTCCACCGACTGCTGCATGTAGTGCGCCGGCTGCGGATGCCGCGCCTTGGGGGCCCACTGCATGTTGAGCACGCCGTACAGGGGCGTGGCACCCCCGTCACTTGCGATCGTGGCGTTCGCCCCGCGCTCGAGCAAGGTGGTCGCCAGGTCGTAGTGGCCGTTGATGGTGGCCATGAGTAGCGGGCTCGTGTGGTCACCAGCACTGACCTGATTGAGGTCGGCACCCGCCTCGAGCAGGGCCAGCGCGGTGTCGCGCTTTCCGTCGCGTGCCGCCAGCAGCAGCGCGGTCAGTCCGCCGTGCGAGCCGACGAGATCGGCATAGCCCACCGGTTCCGGTTCGCCACCGTCGTCGGGCGTGGCACGCGGCGATCGAGTCGCCGGCGCGACGGCGGCAGTGCCTGTAATCTTCGCCAACTGCGCCGCGCGCTCGCGCTGCAACCCGGCCACGCGTTGATTGCGCGTCCGGCTCTCGGCGCCGTCCTCGAGGTTCCGCGCACTCACGTCAACGACCTTGGCGGCAATCCGCAGGTCAGCCCCCCGCGCGGCGAGCAGCCGCACCACGTCGGTTCGGCCCGCCGCCGCCGCAAACATCAGCGGTGTCTGGCCCCACTGCGGCTCGCGCACATCGACCAAGGCACCCGCGTCGAGCAATGTGGCCGCCGCAGCCGCGCTGCCGGCCGCGGCGGCAAAGTGCAGTGGCGCCGCGCCGGTGGTGGTGAGCGCGTCCACCGGGGCCTTCGCCTCCACGAGCAGCCGCACCACGTCCGCATGCCCCGCACGCGCCGCCAGGTGCAGCGGCATGTAGCCACCGAGGCGCGTCACGACCGATACCTTCGCGCCCGCAGCGAGCAGCGCGGCCGCCAGCTGGCCGTCGCCCCGCTCGGCCGCCCAGTGCAGGGCCGTCATGCCGTCGCCCTGTGCGCCGTTGACATCGGCGCCCTTGGCCAGCTGGCCGCGCGCGGTGTCCGCGTCACCACGCCTGGCCGCCTCGGCCACCGCGCCAACCGGGGTCGCGACGGCCGCTCGCGCCTGGCCCAACGGCGGCGCCTGGCCGCGACCAGCATCGAGCGGCGCCGACAGGGCGAGCAGCGATAGACCCGCAGTCACGACAGCAACAGAGCGGTGGGCAGACATCATGCGCGGAACTCCTGGCGACTACAGCGTAAACGCGCCGGTGGAATCGCCGAACTGCGACACGTCTTCGAGCCCGGCCAGGTGCAGGGCGCTCAACATCACGTTGGCCATGGGCGTGCCAGCCTCGGCCCGATGGTGCACGTTGCCCTTCAGCCGGCCGTGCGCGCCGCCGAGTAGCACGAGCGGACACCGCTTGTGGTTGTGCACGTTGCCGTCGCCCATCGGCGAGCCGTAAACGATCAGGCTCTTGTCGAGCAGCGTCTGACCGCCCTCCTGGATCGACCGCAACTTCTCCAGGAAGTACGGCAGCAGGCTGACGTGGTAGCGGTTGATCTGCGCGAATTCGGTGACGCTCGCCGGCTTGTTGCCGTGATGCGACGACGGGTGGAAGCCCTTGGACACGCCACTCTCGGGATAGACGCGGCTTGACGCGTCGCGACCCATCTTGAACGAGAACACCCGCGTGACGTCGGCCTGGAACGCCAGCGCCTGCAGGTCGAACATCAACCTCACGTGCTCGTCGAACGAGTCGGGCACGCCCGGCGGCGCCCCGGGTAGTTCGCGGGCCTCGCCGGTGCCGTTGCGTGCCTCGACGCGCTGGATGCGCCGCTCGATCTCGCGCACGTTGTCGAGATACTGGGTCATGCGCTGGCGGTCGCTCGGGTCGAGCGTACGGTTCAGCTCGGCCACCTGCCCGGTCACGTAGTCGAGCACGCTCGACGACGCTCGTCGCCGCGCCGCGCGCTCCTTCGACGACCCGCCGGCCCCGAACAATTGATCGAACGCCATGCGCGGGTCGCGAATCATCGGCAGTGGGTCGGTGGGCGACGACCAGCTGATCATGTCGGTGTAGACGCACGAGTAGCCGTAGGCGCAGCCGCCGGCCTGGTCCACATTCTCGATGCAGAGCTGCATCGAGGGAATCGGCGTGTCTTGCCCGAAGCGCTGCGCGTACAGCTGGTCAATCGAGATGCCGGCGCGCACGTCCGAGCTTTCGGTTTGGCGGGGATGCGCCTGAGTGAGGAATACCGCGCTCGAGCGAAAGTGATCACCGCCGATCTCTGGCTGGGTGACCGCTTCGGCGTTGCGCACGTCGGTGTCGCTCACGATGGTGGTGTACTTCCGGAAGCCTTCGAGCGGGCTGAGCGACGTCGGACCCAGGTCGAAGTCGGCTCCGGCGGCCACCGGCGACCAGAGATGCTGAGACGCGCCCCACGGACTGCTGCCGGCCGAGCCGTGCACCATCTCGATGCAGACCAGACGCGGACGGTCGAGCGACGCGGCCGTGACCGTGCCGGCAAACAGGCCGCGCGCCGGCACCATCGCGTCGAGGAACGGCAGCGCCACGGTG
>JANORI010000440.1:0-11803 GCA_031415235.1 Acidobacteriota bacterium
CAGTCGATCGTGCACTCGCTCGTGGAGTTTGCCGACGGGTCGATGCTCGCGCAGCTGGGCATGACCGACATGCGGATGCCGATTCAGTACGCGTTCTCGTACCCCGAGCGCTGGACGGCGTCGGTGCCCTTCCTGGACCTGGCCCGCGCGGGTACGCTGGAGTTTCAGGCTCCAGCCTGGGACGAGTTCCCCTGCCTTGGTCTGGCCTTTCGGGCCCTTCAGGCCGATCGCAGCCTGCCCATCGTGCTGAATGCGTCCAATGAGGTCGCCGTTGCGTCTTTCCTGGAAGGGCAGCTGGCGTTTACGGCCATTCCAGACGTGATTGCGGCCACGATGGACGCCCATGCGCCGTCCCCAGTCGCTACCCTCGCCGCCGTGCGGGCCGTGGACGGCTGGGCCCGTGGCCATGCCCTCGATCTCGTACGGGCGGGTAGAGCAGTAGAATCGAGAGAGAGGTAGGCGGAACCGATGCCGACGACACTGCTCGCGTTTGGATTCGTGCTCGGCGTGCTCGTGTTCGTGCACGAGCTTGGACATTTTCTCGTGGCCCGTTGGCACGGGGTGCGCGTGCTCACGTTCTCGCTCGGCTTTGGGCCCAAGCTCCTGTCGATGAAACGAGGCGACACGGAGTACTGTCTCAGCCTCATTCCGCTCGGTGGCTACGTGAAGATGGCCGGCGAGAACCCCGACGACCAGCCCCAGGGCGCCGCCGACGAATTCCTGTCCAAGACCAAGTGGCAGCGCTTCCAGGTGCTGCTGGCGGGCCCGGCCATGAACATGATCCTGGCCGTGCTGCTGCTGGCGCTCGTGCTGATGCAGGGCGACCGGGTGCTGGCGTTTTTGAGCAAGCCTGCCGTGATTGGCGTGGTGCAGGCCGGATCGGCTGCCGCCGCCGGCGGCATGCAGGCGGGCGATGAAGTGGTGCGCATCAACGGCCGGACCATTTCCACCTGGGAGGAGCTCGACATGGCCGTCACGTCGAAGCCCGAGCTGAACGTGGAGTTCGTCGTGCGTCGCAGCGGCGCCGAGCGCACGCTCACCGTGCGTCCGGCGACGACCAAAGTGACGTTGCAGGCCGACACCACCTTCGAGGTGGGCACGATCGGCGTGCTGCCCGACACCTATCCGCTGATCGATGCCGTGAACCCCGGTGACCCGGCCGACAAGGCCGGCCTCGAGAAGGGCGACGTCATCCTGTCAATCGAGGGCGCGCGGATGGTCTACTCGCGCAACGTCTCCGATGCCCTGAAGACGCGCGGCGGGCAGCCCACCGTCATCGTGGTGCGCCGAGCCGGCGCCCACATGCCAGTTACCGTCACGCCGGAGCAGCGCGGCGACAACGCCGTGATCGGCATCACCCTCGGGAACGAGACGATCTCATACCAGCCGGGCCCGGTCGAGGCGCTGGGCCTCAGCGTCAAGCGCAACGTGCAGACGGCAGGCCTGATCCTGCGTACGCTGGGGGAGCTCTTCACGGGTGGAGCGTCGCCCAAGCAGCTGATGGGTCCGGTGGGCATCGCGCAGCTCTCGGGTGCCTCTGCGCGTCAGGGCTGGGTGGAGCTGTTCGCGCTGATGGCGTCGATCAGTCTGAATCTGGGCCTGCTGAACCTGCTGCCGATTCCCGTGCTCGACGGGGGGCACATGGCGATCATGGGCATGGAGGCCGTGGCGCGCCGCGACTTCTCCCTGGCAGTGAAGGAGAAGATGCTCTTTGCCGGCTTCGTGTTGCTGATGATGCTGATGGTGACGGTGATCTACAACGACCTCACTCGGGTGGCCTGGATCGAGCGGCTCATGCCCTGGCGGAACTAGCGGCTGTTGACAGCCTGAATCAGTAGAGCATAGACTCCTGTTCAGGAGTCTATGATGACGTCCTTACCCCTGCACTACCCGGCCACCCGCTACCAGGTCGACGGGCCCACGGATCTGGGTGCCGCCGCGGCCCGCGAGCGTCTCTCGCCCCCGGCGCTGAAGGCGTTCTTCAACCTCATGGCCAGGTGGAAGGTGCGCGACGAGGATGCCCGCGCGCTGCTTGGCGGCGTGACCAACGGTCCGTTCTACCAGATGAAGCGCAACCCGGATCGCGTGCTCGACGTCGATCGACTCACGCGGGTCTCGTATCTCATCGGTATCTTCAAGGCGCTGAACATCCTGCACGGCCGCGCCATCGCCGACGAGTGGGTCCACCTGCCGAACCGGCATCCCATCTTCGGCAGCCGCGCGCCGTTGGTCGTCATGATTCAGGGTGGTCTGCCGGCGATGCAGACGGTGCGCCGTCTGCTCGACGCGCGCCGGGCTGGCTGATGGCTACGCCGCCGGTCACGCTCGTCAGACAGTACGACACGCACCGCCTCATCCCGTCGCGGTACCTGCCAGGCGGCGACAGCGTCCTGGCGGAGATCGCGGCCGACGACGCGCACCTGCTCGCCATCTTCGAGCTCGACGCCGCGACCAACGACCGGCTGCACGCAGAGAACCAGCGGTTGCCCGGCATCGGGCCCGAGGAGCTGGTGTTCGTCGTGCCGCACGCCGCCGTCGTGAATGCGTCGTTCTGTCACGCCAATCCCCTGGGCAGCCGTTTCAGCGGGCCCGATCGCGGCGCCTGGTACGCGGGCTTCGAGCTCGAGACCTCACAACGCGAGGTGGCCTTCCACAAGGCCGTGCAGCTTGCCGAGATCGACCGGTTCGAGGATTCCGTCACCTACGACGACTACCTGGCCGACGTCAGCGCCACGTTCTACGACCTGCGCCGTGCCCGCGGGGCGCTTCGCGACTGCCTCGATCCCGACAGCTACGTGGCGTCGCAGCAGCTGGGGGAAGAGCTGCTGACCGGCGGCGCGCTCGGCGTCGTTTATCCCAGCGTGCGCCACGATCACGGCACCTGCGTGGCCGTGTTCCGCCCCGCGCTCGTGATGAACGTTCGCAAGGCCCGGACGTACCGCTTCACATGGTCCGGAACGCCGGTGCCGAAGGTGACAAACGAGCGCTCCATCGCGTAGCTCGCCCGTCCCGCGGAGCCGGCCACTGGAGCACGGGACATCGCTGCTGCAGTTGGGCGGCTGGCGCCGTACCGATCACAACTGCTGCATCGCCATCCCGTGCTCCAGCGGCCTCGCTGGCGGCCGCGGGCTGCCGCGGTGCGGGTCGTCGAGGCGAAATCGGAGCCCTCGCCGCGGCGCAGTGTGACTCGCCACTCGTACCGTGAGTCCGAGTGACGCGGACGCGAGGCGAAGAGCGGGCGTCGTTCGTATGTCGGACCAGTCGGCGGAAGGTGCGAGTGGCCGGCGGGGCGACGTGTGAGCCGAGAGGACCTGCACCGTGGCAGCCCGCGGCCTACGTCACCGCCCCCGCCCCCAGTTCGTCGCGCCCCTACTTGTGCCGCAGCACCTGACCTGGCCGTGCGCCGGTGTGGGTGCCCTCGTCGAGCACCACCTGGCCGTTCACGAGCACGGTGTCGATGCCGACCGGGTACGCGAAGGGCTTCTCGAAGGTCGCCGTGTCGGCCACCGTCGCCGGGTCGAAGATCACGAGGTCGGCCCACTTCCCCGGCGCGATCGTGCCGCGATCGGGCAGCTGCGAGATCGCCGCCGCCAGCGAGGTCATCTTGCGCACGGCCTCCTCGAGCGGAATCACCAACTCATCGCGCACGTACTTGCCGAGAACGCGCGGGAAGGTGCCAAAGTTGCGCGGATGAGGCACGCCGGAGCGCAACGGCCCCTCGATGGAGAGCGCAGAACCGTCGGAGCCCACGGCCACCCAAGGCTGCACCATCGCGAGCTTCACGTCGTCCTCCGACATGATGAAGTAGACGCACCCCACGTTGCCGCGCGTCTCGACGAGCAGATCGAACACGAAGTCGAACGGATCCTTGCCGGCCAGCTTCGCCGCATCGGCCACGCGCATGCCCTCGTACTTCCGGTTGGGCGCGTCGTCGGTCGCTGCGACGCCGCGCGTGCGGCCAATCGAGGCCAGCTGCACGTTGGCCCAGGTGCCGGCGGACTGATACCGGTTGTCCCACGAGGCGCTCGTGTCTTCCATGTCGCGGCGCACGCGCGCGCGCGTCCGGCGGTCCGAGAGGTTCTTCACCAGTGCGTCTGACCCGCCGTCCATCACCCACTGGGGCAGCGTGGCCGTGAGGCTCGTGCTGCTGGCCACGTACGGGTAGATGTCGGCGGTCACCTGCACGCCGCGGGCGCGGGCGGCCTCCACGAGCTCTACGACTTCCTTCATGCGGCCGAAGTTCTGCTGGCCTGTCACCTTGATGTGGAACACGTGCACGGGCAGCTTGGCGCGTTCGCCGATGGCGATAGCTTCCTCGATGCCCTCGCGCAGGCGCTTGCCGTCGTGACGCAAGTGCGACGCGTACCGTCCGCCGAGCCCGGCGGCCGGCGTGGCCAGGGCCACCAGCTCGTCCAGTGTGGCGAAGGCGTTGGGCGGATAGATCAGCCCGGTCGAAACGCCGGCGGCGCCCTGGGCCATGGAGGCCCTGACCAGGTCTTGCATGGCGGTCAGTTCGGCGGGCGTGGCTGGGCGGTTGCCGTTGCCGACGACCAGCTCGCGGGCCGTGCCCAACCCCACGTACGACAGCAGGTTCACTGAGATGCCCTGGGTTTCGAGCAGGCCGAAATAGCCGGCGAAATCGGTCCAGGTCTGACGCCCGGTGGGTGCCCTCTGAGGCGCAATTGACCCGGATTCGCCAATCACTTCGGTGGTGACGCCCTGCCGGATCTTGCTCTGGGCATTGCCGTCGGTCACAAGCGGCATGTCGGAATGCGAGTGCAGGTCGATGAATCCGGGCGCGACGACCCGTCGGCGGGCGTCGATCACCCGCTTGGCCCTGGGCGCGGCCGCCGCCCCCCCGGCCGCGTCCAGCACCGCCAGTACGCGTCCCCCCGTGACGGCCACGGCGCCCTCGCGGGCGGGCGACCCGGTGCCGTCGATGATACGGGCGTTGGCGATGAGCACATCGATGGGTTCGGGCGGCGCCGACGGCTGTCCGCAGGCGGCGGTCAGGGCGGCGGCCAGCGTGATTGCGCACCTGGCGACGTGGTTCGAAACGAGCATGGCGGCTACTCCTCGTGCGCTCGTGCTTCACACGAGCGGGTGTTCGCACTACTATTTGCGTCAGCGCCTTTGTGGGGCGCGTCGTCTCGATCGTTGGTACCGAGTCACTCTGGAGAGTGTTGCATGGCAAAGAAAGTCGCAGCGAAGAAGTCGCCCGTCAAGAAAGCTGCCCCCAAGGCGGCCGTGAAGAAGGCCGCGAAGGCCAAGCCGGCCGCTAAGAAGCGCACGCCCAACGCGGGGTTCATGAAGCCGATGACGCTCAGCGCCGACCTGGCGGCGGTGATTGGCGACAAGCCGATGCCGCGCACTGAGGTCACCAAGAAGATCTGGGAGTACATCAAGAAGAACAAGCTGCAGGACCCGAAGAACAAGAGGAACATCAACGCCGACGCCAAGTTGAAGGTCATTTTCAAGAAGCCGACCGTCTCGATGTTCGAGATGACCAAGCTGGTCAGCGCGCACCTGAAGTAACCCGCGGTCGAGTCGGGCGCGCTACTGAAAGTGCGCCCGAATCGCATCCACCAGGGCAGGAATGGACGGCACGGCTGGCACGATGGCCGGCGACACACCGAGCCGGCGCACGGCGTCGGTGGCGGCCGGGCCCACGGTGGCCACCGTGGTGTGGGTCAGCAGGTCGGCCGTCTGTTCTTCCCCGTAGAGCGAGGCAAACGATCGCACGGCTGCGGCGCTCGTGAACGTCACGACGTCGAGGCGGTGCTGCAGCAGTTGGCCGTAGACATCCAGTTCCGGGTTGTCTTCGGCCGCCAGCGTCCGGAATGCTGGAGCGTGCCGCACGTCAGCGCCAGCCGACGACAGCGCCTCGCCGAGCGTGTCCCGGCTGCCCGCCGACACCGGCATCAGCACGCGCTTCCCCTGCACCGCTGCGAGTCCGCCCATGGCCACGACGACGCTGTCCACGCCCTGGCCTTCGGCCACCACGTCGACGCGGATGCCGAAGCGCGCCAGGCGCTCGCTCGTGCCCACGCCCACGGCGCAGAGCGCCGGACCCGCCAGCGCGCGCGCGTCGCGGCCCCGCTCGAAGATCCGGTGCATGAAGCCCTCCACGCCATTCACGGTCGTGAAGACCACCCAGTCGTAGTCGGCCATCGCGTCGGCGGCCTCGTCGAGTGCGTCGAAGCCGTCAAGCGGCGCCACGCGCAGCACGGGCGCCTCGACGGCCTCGGCGCCTGCGGCCTCGAGCAGTTCGACCAGTTCGCTGGCCTGATGCCGCGACCTGGTCACGAGCACTCGGCGGCCAAAGAGCGGACGCTGGTCGAACCAGCGCACGTGGTCGCGCAAGCCCACCACCTTGCCGACAATCAATGTCGCAGGACCGTCGAGCGGGCCGGCGGCGAGGCTGGCCGCGATGTCATCGACCGTGCCAGAAACGGTCTGCTGGCCCGCCAGCGTGCCGTGCGTGATGAGGGCCGCGCGGTCATCGGTCGGCCGGCCATGGGCGGTCAGCGCCTTGACCACGTCGGCCAGCTCGTCGCGGCCGCCGAAGCACACGACCGTGCCCTCGAGCTTTGCCAGGTGCGTCCAGTTGATGCGCGTCGGCTCGCCGTTGCCGGCCTCGTGTCCGCGCACGATCGTGAGGGTGTCGCCGCCGCCGGGATAGGTCAGTGGAATTCCGGCATACGCGGCCACGCCAAACACCACGGGTATGCCCGGCACGACCTCGAACGGTATCCCTTGCTCGTGCAGGAAGAGGGCCTCTTCGCCGCCCCGATCGAACAGGAACGGGTCGCCCTGCTTCAACCGGGCCACCACCTTGCCTTCGCGCGCCTTCTCGGCGAGCAGAATGCTGATGGCGTCCTGATCGGCTTCACGGGCCGGGCGTCCTACGTCGATGCGCTCGGCGCGTCGTGGGGCCAGGTCGAGCACCCGCGGGTGCACGGACCGATCGTAAATCACCACGTCGGCCGTATCGAGGCACCGCTGCCCCCGCGCGGTCATGAGACCCGGCGCTCCAGGTCCCGTCCCAATCAGATATACCAGCGTCCGCATGTGCCGCTCATTCTACTCGCCGCTCGTCCCCTGGAAACGCGACACCGCACCGAGATTCCCTGGGCGGGTCATCCCGCGTCCCACCCCTACGCGCACGTTCCGCGCGTCGGGGACCCCGGCTCGCGGCGTTGCTCGTCGCTCACAGATGCCCAACATGCTCGATTCTCGCGCCTGGCGATCCGGGCGCCCCGCACCGGAGCTTAGACTTAGAGCTCAGGCAAGTCATCACGATGCCGGGGGACTAGCCGCCAGCCGCTGAATTGAGGTCGTATCGCATGATGGCGGCGTGACGGCCGCCCTTCACTCGCTCGAGGTCGTACACGTCACCGGGCACCGGCGCCCGTTCGTTCAGCACCACTTGCAGCACCTGTCGGTCAACCTCATCAAGGCTGAGTGCGCCGGCCGCCTGCGTGTCGGAGAGATGGCGGGCGTCGCGGGCTCCCACGATCACGCCCGTCACCCGCGGCTGCGCGAGCACCCAGGCAATGGCAACCGTGCCCATCGTGACCTCGTGCCGGCGCGCCACCTGGTGCAGCGCCGCGAGTAGGCGCTGCAGCCGTGCCCAGCCGCCGAATTCGTCGATGATCAGCCGGTACTTCACGAGCGACCGGTTGGCGTGCTCGGCCGGCTCCGACACCCCGAGATAACGTTCCGTCAGGAAGCCGCCGGCCACGGCGCCGTAGCAGAGCAGTTGCATGCCTCGCGCGTCGCACAGCCGCTGCATGGCACCCGCGGCACGCTGGTCGAGCAGCGAGTACTGCACTTGATGCGCCACCACCGGCACGCCGGCGTCCACTATCGACTGCAGGACTGGCGTGTCGAAGTTCGTGGCGCCGAGGTGGCGGATCTTGCCAGCCACGTGCAAGTCGTGCAGCCAGCCGGCCGTCTCCAGCAGTCCGGGACGCTCGTAGTCCCACCAGTGCAACTGCACGAGGTCGAGTGCCTCCACGCCAAGTCGCTGCAGCGACCGATCCACCGCGCGCGTCACATCCTCCGACGTCAGGGCGCCGAGCGCGGCCAGATCGGGCACGTACTTCGTGTGGATCTGGACGTCGCGCGCGTGACCGCGCCGGCGCACGAAGTCGCCAATGAGCGTCTCGACGCCCGTGTAGATGTCGGCGCAATCGAACGTGGTGATGCCGGCCGCGACGAAAGCCTCCATGTCGGCGATGGCGGCTCCGGGCTCGACCGGACCGTGCCCGCCAGCCAGCTGCCACCCGCCCTTCACGAGGCGCGAGATGGTGTAGCCGGGCGTGAGCGCAAGGCGCGGCACCGGGCGCGTCATGCGCGGGGCAGAGGGACGGCCGTGACGTCGGCGTGACGGAACGTGCGGGTGCCAAGGCGCGTGATGCGAAAGCGCGCGCCGCAGTGCGGGTCGGGGCACGCCACCTCGGCGTCGGTCGTCATCCAGTCGTGCGGATGCGTCAGGCGCTGCTTGGCGGGCAGCAGCGGCAGAAGCGCCGCCAGCGCATAGAGCGAGAACGTCTGGCCGGTGGTCATGACGAGGTTCTCGCCGTGCACCTCGAACGCGTCGCCGGCCAGGTGGCTGCACACCATCGGCCGGTCGGTGGCCACCACCTCCACGCGCAGGTCGAACAGCGTGAACCCGTCGTTCTGGTCGGACGTCATCGGCACTCCACGCGCGCCGTCGTGCGGCGCACCGCGTAGTACTATACGCGCGTCATCGACGGGCCCCGAAACTCGGGACTCGAGCGGAACTTCGCGTGACGCATTCCACATCCCCTGAATCACCGCTCCCGTTCCGCGGCGGCATGGCGGGCGCGTGAGCGCCGTTCGGCGTCTTCCTGACCGTTCCTGCTGCCATTCTTCCTGCGGACGATGCTGGCGTCGAGCGCTTCGGCGTCCGGCGCGGCGGCAGGCATGCCGCGGGTCTCGCCGCTCGAGGCCGGGATGCACATCGGCTACTCTTGGGCGCCGGTGGCGATGCTGACTGTCGCCGTGGCGACCGGCTACCGACGGCGCGAGGGTGAGGCGCGCGGCTAAGACGCAGGCGCGAAGTAGCCGCGCTTGGTGCGAACGGTCGTGCTCGGACGGTTCACCTGCACGTTGAGCCGCCGCCATCCGCCGTCGCGCTTCTGGTTCGTCGATGCGTAGCCGAGCGTGTACTGGCTGGCGAGTTCGTCGGCGATGACGCCGTAGATGCCGCCCAGATCGTCGGCGCGCTGCGGGAAGAAGGCTCTGCCGCCGGTCTCCTGCGCGAGCTGTCGCAGCACGAACTCGGCCTCGCGGAATCCTTTCGAGGACCCTGTCTCGCGTGACTGCAGGCCAATTGTGTAAATGGTCGTGGCTGACCGCTTGGCCAGGTCGAGCACTTCTTCGAAGCTGACCAGGCTCGATGTGTCCTCGCCGTCCGACAGCAGCACCACGGCCCGTCGCCGCACGTCGTCATCGCTCTTGGCCTTGATCTTCGCGAGCTCCTTGAGCGAGATGTAGAGCGCGTTGTGCATCGACGTGGACCCGCCGGCCGTCGTCGAGCGGATGGCCTTCTCGAGCGCGGCCGCGTCGGCGGTGAAGTCCTGCAGGATCTCGACGCCGGTGTCGAAGTCCACGACCTGCGCGAGGTCCTGGGGCCGCAGTTTCTTGGCGAAGCCCACCGCGGCGTCCTGCGTGGCGGCCATGCGCTGCTCCATGCTGGCGCTGGTGTCGATGAGCAGCGACAACGCGATCGGCAACGTGGTGCGGTTGAAGTAACTGACCTCCTGCTTGGTGCCGTTCTCGTAGACCAGGAAGTCCGTCGTGTCGAGGTCGGTCAGGTAGTGACTTTGCTGATCCATGACGGTGACGTTCAGCGACACCATTTCGACGCCGGCGCGGAAGATCTGATCCGCAGGTCGGCGCACCTGCGCCGGTCCGGTCTGCGCAAACGTGGAGATCGCGGCCAATGCGGCCACGACCGTGGCGCACGAGACCGCGGTGACGCGTCGTCGGTTCATTTGGGCTGCCCTCTGGCTGCCGTGCCGTAGGCGCTGTGCCCAGGCGCGGTGGCCGCCACCTCGATCGAGTCAGGTGGAATAAGGCTCTGCGGGCGCGCGTAGACTACGCGAAACTGTGTCGTGATCGCGCGCGCGAGGTCCGCGAGCGCCGGCCCAAACGCCATGCTGGTCAGCAGGTGGCGGCGGAAGCCGCCCGTCTCACTGATCCCGCGATCGAGCAGGGTGTCACGCTGCCGCGCGGCATCGCCGAACGAATCCCTGTCGGGCGGAGAGAGGATCACGGCGTGCAAGGTGGCGCCCGATGTCTTCAAGAGCTCGAGCGCTCGTGAAAAGTGCACCGTGCTGTGCTGCACGCCGCTGACGCTGACGATCACGATGGCCGCGCGTTCGCCCTCCCGATTCACGAGGCCGCGCGACGTTTCGAGCACGGCCTCGAGCAACGTGGCGCCGCTGTCGGGCCGGGCGAAGATGCGCGCGATCCCCTTGGCCATGGCCTCGCGCGAGGTGGTGTAGTCGAGGACGACCGTGGGCCGTTCGCCCATGGTGATGAGGGCGATCGGGCCGACGTCGCCGAGCGCGCTCACAAACGCCGTGAGCGCGTTGCGGATATCGGCGATGGCCGGCTCGGCAGCAGCGCTGTTGTCGACCACGATGGCTAGCGGCATCGGGCCGCTCGCGGGTGACACGCGTAGCACCTCGCGGGTGACGCGGTCTTCGCGGATCACGATGTCGCGCGGCGTCAGGGCCTCGAGCGGCGCGCCGGTCTCGCGGTCGACGACCGACACGAACGCCACCCGTTCGCGGGCTTGCGCGGCCACGCCGGCGGGGCAGGCGAGCCACAGCGTGGCGGCAGCGACGGCAAGGCGCGCGGTGAAGTGGGCCATCGTCGGTCGGGATCTGGAAGGCGCGTGGCAGGCGCCCCAGGTGGGGCCAGTATAGTCTCGCCTTCCAGACACGCGGCCTGAATGCTGGGCCGGGCAGCGGACTACACTACAAGAAGTGGCAGACACCTCGAATGCGCGGGCGCTCAAGACCATCGGCCAGCTGAGCACGATCGGCCTCGCGTTCGTGTTGGCGCTGATGATGGGCTTCGGGGCCGGATTCTGGCTCGACGCGCGACTCGGCACAAAACCGTGGCTCTCGCTTCTCGGCTTTGCCGCAGGCCTGGCGGCCGGTATTCTCAACGTGATCCGCACGATGCAGGCGGTGTCGGCCGGCGAACGGGCGACGCAGCGCGAACGTGATCGCGGCGGCGACGCTCAGGGGCAGCCGTGACCACCGCCACGGGCGACCGGCAACTGCGGCGGATCGAGCGCGACACGCTCGTCGTGGGCGGGCTGCTGGCCCTCGGTGCGTTGATGTTGTGGCCGCAGCACCCAGGCCGCCCGGCCGGTGTCGCCGGTGGTCTGGCGCTCATCGCGCTGAGCTACCAAGGCATCCGGTCGGGCGTTGAGAGCGTCTGGCCGCACGGTCCTGCCGACCGCCCCGGTCCAGCAGACGGGATCGAATCCGCGCCTCTACGGCTCCAGTTCGGGTTCGTGAAGTTTTTCACAAGGCATGCTATACTCGCCGTGAGCGCTTACGTTATGATGGCGCGTTTTGAGTTTGACCCGATGGCGATGCTTGCTGGGGTCACGACCCCGGTAATCGCCGCCAGTATCGAGTTCGTGCGGATTATGCGTGCACGTTCGGTCGGGTCGCATTCCAGGCTTTCGTAGGAGGCGTGTGTTGAGTACTCGGTCAATCCTGTCTGCGTCCCTGATGTTGCTGGTCGCGGG
>JANORI010000441.1:0-2156 GCA_031415235.1 Acidobacteriota bacterium
CTTCACCGGCGCCGACCGCCAGCTCATCGGCCGTTTCGAACAGGCCGACGGCGGCTCGCTCTTCCTCGACGAAATCGGTGACATGAGCCCCAGCACGCAGGCCAAGATCCTGCGCGTGCTGCAGGAACACGAGTTCGAGCGTCTGGGCGGCACGCGCACCCTCAAAGTCGATGTGCGCCTCATTGCCGCCACCAACCGCGATCTGGTCAGCATGGTGTCGACGGGACACTTCCGTGAGGACTTGTACTACCGCCTCAACGTCGTCACGGTCGAGACGCCGCCCCTGCGCGACCGGAAGGAAGACATCCTGCCCCTGGCCATGCACTTCATCCGCAAGTTCTCGCAGGAGCTCAAGAAGAAGCTCGACGGCGTGAACCCCGAGGCGGCCAAGATGCTGACCCGCTACAACTGGCCCGGCAACATCCGCGAGCTCGAGAACGCCATCGAGCGGGCGGCACTGCTGGCCGAAGCGCATCAGATCATGCCCGATGATCTGCGGCTCGGCGACACGGTGCAGACCCCGGGCGTGAAGGACAACCAGTCGGTGGTACGCATTCCGCCGAGCGGCATCGCGCTCGAGCAGATCGAGCGGCAGGCGCTCACCGAGGCGCTGCGCATGGCCAACTGGGTGCAGAAGGACGCGGCGGAGCTGCTGTCGATCAGCCCGCGCGTGATGAACTACAAGATCAAGACCCTCAACATCGAGTTGCCGCGGTGCCGCGTGATGATCCCAGCCGACGGGGCCTGAGCCGTGAGGACTCGGTCGGGCCAGCCGGGGGATGCCGTAGGATGCATCCACCGGGCTCTGGCGCCAACGGCAGGCGGCTCGCCCCACTCACGGAGGACTGAGATGACTCAGCAGATCGTCAGCACACGTCGGCGCGGTGTGGTCGCCGCGGTTGGAATGGTGGTGCTATTGTTCGCGGCGTCGCCCGCCCACGCGCAGCGCTGGGGCCGCCCGCGCCCGCCGCGCGCGGGCGCCTGCTTCTACCAGAACGCCAGCTTCGGCGGCGACTACTTCTGCGTGGAACAGGGCGACGAGTACGACGTGATGCCCGAGGGCCTCAATGACCGCATCTCGTCGATTCGCATCTTCGGCGACGCCAGCGTGGTCGTCCATCGCGACCCGAGCTTCAGGGGGCGCCAGACGCGCTTCAGCGAAGACGCCGAGAACCTGCAAGAAGAGGGTTGGAACGACACCATCTCGTCGTTGCGGGTGCGCCTGGACTTCGCCCGCGTGACTCGCGACGAAGCTGAGCGCATCGTGCAGCGCGCCTACCAGAACGTGTTCGGTCGCGACCCCGACAGCGGCGCGCGCGGCTGGGTCGATCGCGTCATGCGCGATCGCTGGACGCAGCGCGACGTCGAGCGGGAGCTGCGCAAGAGCCCGGAATATCGCAATCGCCCTCCGCCGCAATAGGAAGGCGAGCGCCTAGTCCGCGGCTTTCGCCCGCGGGTGGGCCCGTCGATACACGTCGATGAGCTGCGCCGAGTTCACGTGCGTGTAGCGCTCGGTCGTCGTGAGGCGCTCGTGCCCCAGCAGTTCCTGGATCGCGCGCAGGTCCGCGCCACGCTGCAGCAGGTGCGTGGCAAACGAGTGGCGCAGCGCGTGCGGACTGATGCCCGTGCGTTCGCTGCACTGGTGCATGTAGATCACGACGAGCCGGTGCACGCTGCGCCCGGTCAACCGTCCGCCGCGCGCGTTCACGAACACTGGCTCCCGGTCCATGCGGCTGGCGCGGCCACGGCCGGTGGCGCGGGCTTCACCCAGGCGCCCACGCGGCTGCGCCGCTCGCGCCGCGGCGCGGGAATCAGGCGGCGGATTCGGGCCGCGCAGCACTTCTCGATCGGGCAGCCACGCCCTGAGCGCGTCCGCCGCGCTATGGTTGAACGGCAGCAGCCGCTCCTTGCCGCCCTTCCCCATCACGCGCACCATGCGGGCCGACAAGTGCACGTCTTCAAGGTCGAGACCGACCAGCTCGCTCAGCCGCAGGCCGGCGGCGTAGAACATCTCCAGCATCGCGCGGTCGCGCCGGCCCGCCGGGGTCGCCACGTCCGGCGTCTCGATGAGCGCGGTCATCTCGGTCTCGCTCAGATGCCGCGGCACCGTGCGGTCCAGCTTGGGCGCCACGGCCGCGCCGGCAGGATCGCCCGTG
>JANORI010000442.1:0-6551 GCA_031415235.1 Acidobacteriota bacterium
CTCGCGGTCGGCGTGCGCGGCATAGCGCGGGTCGTGGGTGACCATGCAGATGGTGGCGCCGCCCCGGTGCAGTTCGCGCAGCAAGTCCATCACGGCCTCGCCGTTCTTGGAGTCGAGGTTCCCGGTGGGCTCGTCGGCCAGCAGAATCGAGGGCTGGCCGCCCACGGCGCGCGCCACGGCCACGCGCTGCTGTTGACCGCCCGAGAGCTGCGAGGGCAAGTGCTTGGCGCGATGCGCCATGCCCACGCGGTCGAGTGCGGCATTCGCGCGCTCGCGCCGTTCGGCCGACTTCATGCCGCGGTAGATGAGCGGCAGCTCGACGTTCTCGAAGACCGTGAGGTCGCCAATCAGATTGAAGCTCTGGAAGATGAAGCCAATCTCTCGGTTGCGGACGCGCGCGCGTTGCGACATCGGCAGGTCGGCGACCTCCTGGCCGTTCAGCCAGTACTTACCGTCGGAGGGCGAATCGAGCAGCCCGAGTATCGCCAGGAGCGTTGACTTGCCGCAGCCCGACGGCCCGGAGATGGCCACGTACTCGCCCTGCTTGATATCCATGTGGATACCGGAGAGGGCATGGGTTTCGACCTCGTCGGTCAAGAACACCTTCTTGATTCCGTCGAGCCGAATGAGGGACGGGGCGGACTCGGACATCGTGGCTCCTTCTCTAGACCAGGTCTCGGGGACCAGGGACCGAGGACCAGGACCATTCCTGCACCTCGCCCATCGCCGTCTATCGCAAACGTACGCGGTCGAACGCGTCCCACGCGGACATGTCCGACAGCACGAGCTGATCGCCTTCCTTCGCGCCGGACTTGACCTCGATCGTATTCACGGAGCTGCGGCCCAACTGCACCTGGACGCGGCCGGCCTCGCCGGTGTCGGCACCGACCAGGAAGAGACCGACGGCGCTGTTTTCCTGCCCGAACGCGGGGCGTCCCACGTACAAGACGTTGTCCAGCCGTTCGAGTTCCACGGTGCCGTCGACCGACAGGTCGGGCCGCGCGCCGCGAGGCAGCTCGCCTTCGAGCGCGATGTCGACCGTGACGGTGCCGTTCTGCGCCGCCGGGTCGATGCGCGCCACCTTGCCCGGGATGATGCCGTTGCGGGTATCGACTTGTGCGAGCTGGCCGATGGTGAGATCGCGCGCTTGGGTTTCGGCGATGCGCAGCTCGGCCTTGAGCCGGGTCGGGTCGGCCACGCGCGCCACGTTGGTACCGGGTGCCACCTGCTGACCGACCTCGACCGGCACCTGTTCGAGCACGCCGCTCATGCCGGCACGCACGCGCAGCTGGTCCACTTGCTGGCGCCGCAGCGTGAAGAGCGTGCGCAGCTGATCCACGCGGGCCTGCTGAGCGAGCAGCTGGGCGCGTACGCTCTCTTCGGAGACGCTCACGCGCTCCTTTTCAAGTTGCGCTCGCGTGCGCAACGACTCCGAACGCACCGTGGATTGCTTGAGAATCAGCTTCGACACCAGGCCGTCTTTGGCCAGATCCTCGTTCACTTCCCGCTCGAGTCGCGCTTGCTCGAAGTCGGCTTCGACCGTGGCGGCAAGCGACCGCTGGCTGAGGCGCTCGGTGTCCAGGCGCGCCCTCAGGCTCGCCAGATCGGCCTCCGACGCGCGCAGCTGCGTCTCGGCTTCCAGCAACTGCTGCTGGAGCTGGGGATCGGCGAGTTCGAGAATGACGGTGTCGGGCGTGACTTGCGCGCCGGGTCGCAGGATGATCCGCTCGACGCGGCCCTGGGTGGCAGAGGGCAGCCAGCGCCGTGCTTCGTCGACCGGCACGAGCGTGCCAAGGCCACGGACTTGCCGCAGCATGGCGCCGCGCTTCACGGTGTCGACCCACACCGTCGCCCGATCCACAGTGGGCGCGGCCGGCTTCAACCGCCCGAGGGCAACCGACACGAGGCCAACCGCGACGGCGACCGCCACGCCGATCCAGATGCGGCGCAGTTTCTTCTGGCGCGCTACCGATGCGGGACGCTGAATGTCCATGAACTCGAGTCGCTCCTTAGACGGCCGAACCTGGCAAAAGGATGGTGCCGGTCGCGAGCTGGCGGGCACTCATGAGTGTGACTTACTCAAACGCCGTGCCACAGCCCATTCTGCGCGAACTGATTGATACAACGAGGCTATTCTCGTGGAAGTTCCTCGCCCGTCGTCGCCGCATTGTCCGGAACTGGGACGAGGCGGCCTGCGGTGGGACGGGAAAGAACAAGGGACTCGGGGCTGGGGGCTCGGGGCTCGGGCATGACAGGGCTGCCCACACGATGCCACGTCACGCGGGACCAAGCTCATTGGTGTCACGCTGGCGGGGCGAGGCCGGTGACGTCGCGCCAGAGGTCCGGCTCGGTCAGGCCTTCCGTGGCGACCAACAGCACCCGGGGAGCGGCCCGCGGAGCGCAGGTGCCGAACAGCGCCCGGGCCTCGGCAGATTCCGTGGCCGCGAGCAGCGCGGCGAGTCCGGCAGCACCTGAGGTGCCGACGGCCATGGCGGGATCGCCCGGCTCGGGGTGAGCGAAGCGGCGCATAGCCGCACGGCACCAGTGATCCTCCACGGCGATATAGCCATCGACGAGCTCGGCGAGCACCTCGAAGGCGAGCGGCGAGACCTCGCCGCAGCGCAGGCCCGCCATGATCGTGGTGAGCGGCCCGTCGACCACGGCCGGTGCGCCGGCGCGGGCCGAGGCCTGCACGCAGGCGGCCAGTGACGGTTCCACGGCGACAAGCGCGGGACGCGTCGGGCCAAGGTGACGCGCCGACCAGCTGGCCACGGCGGCAAGCAGCCCACCCACACCAGCCTGCACGATCATCAGGTCGGGCGGACCCTGGCCGGCCCACGCGGCAGCGGCCTCGTCCATCACGCGCGTGTAGCCCAGCATGATGTCGCGCGGGATCTGCTCGTAGCCCGGCCACGACGTGTCGGAGACGACCAGCGCGCCGGTGCGAGCTGCGTCGTCGGCGGCCAATCGCACAGCGTCGTCGTAGGTGCCATCGACCCGCACCACCTCGGCGTGCTCCGAGCGGATCGCGTCCACGCGCGCTGGCGCCACGTCACGGTCGAGGAACACGCGCGCGCGCAGTCCTGCGTGCCGCGCGGCGCGGGCCATGGCGCGCCCGTGATTGCCGGCGCTGGCGCACACCAGCGTGTCCATCCCCGCAAGCTCGCCGCGCGCAGCCAGCTCGTGCACCGCAAACTCCACGCCCAGACTCTTGAAGGCCGGCCGGACGAACCGCTGCGTTTCGACCTTGACCCACACAGCGCCGAGGCCCAACCGCGCGGCCAGGCCCGGCAGCGCCACGAGTGGCGTGGGCGTCACGCGCGTTGTGAAGAACGCGCGCTGGCGGGCATACTCTTGGTCGGTGAACAGCCCGTAGGCGCCGTCGGGGCGGCGGGCAGCGGAGCGGAACGTCGTGGGCATGGGCGGATGGGCCGCCGGCAAGTATAGCGAGGCGCGCCCGGCGCGCCGCGGAGCAGAGTGAGATGGCGCAGCGAGGCTGGAACCGGTGGAATGGCTATGTGCTGGCGGCGGCCGTGCTGGGCTCGGCCGCCTGTGGGTCGTCGGCGCCGACGTTCGATCTGCTCGTGAAAGGTGGCCAGGTGATCGACGGCCGCGGTACGCCACGCACGCGGGCCGACATCGGCGTGAACGGTGACCGCATCGTGGCCCTCGGCGACCTGTCGACGGCTACGGCCACGACCGTGATCGACGCCACCGGCCGGATTGTGGGCCCGGGCTTCATCGACGTGCAGGGGCAATCGGGCACCACGCTGCTCATCGATGGCAACGGCGAGAGCCACCTGCGCCAGGGCATCACGAGCGAGATCATCGGCGAGGGCGACTCGCCGGCCTTCTGGTCGGCCAAGACGGCCAGCCCCGAGGCGCTGACGCGGGCCGGCCTGACCGTGGACTGGACCTCCTTCGATGAGTACTTCACGCGGCTCACCACGCGCGGCATCGCGATCAACCTCGGCACGCTCATCCCGGCGACGCTCGTGCGCAACGAGGTGATCGGCACGGCCAACCGGCCGCCCACGGCAGAGGAACTGGCGAGGATGGAAGCCATGGTGGCGCGGGCCATGGCCGACGGCGCCTTCGGCCTCTCGAGTGCCCTCATCTACGTGCCGGGCTCGTTTGCCTCAACGGAAGAACTGGTCGCGTTGGCAAAGGTGGCGGGGAAGCAACGCGGCATCTACGTCACCCACATCCGCGGCGAGAGCTTCAACCTCTTCAACGCGCTCGACGAGGCGCTGCGCATCGGCAAGGAAGGCGATCTTCCGGTCGTGATCTTCCATCTGAAGGTCGGCGCACGCGCCAATTGGGGCCGCATGGGCGAGGCGCTTCGTAAGCTGTCGGCGGCCGCGGCCTCCGGCCAGAAGGTCTCCGCCACGATGTATCCCTATGCGGCCGGTGGCACCAGGCTGTCGGCCGTCCTGCCGCTCTGGGCGCAGGAAGGCGGCACCGACGCGATGCTCGTGCGATTGGCGGATGCGGCGCAGCGGGCGCGCATCCGGAAGGAAGTGGAGACCACGACCGATGGCTGGGAGAACCTGCTCATGGCCGCCACCTTCGAGGGCGTGCAGGTGGCATCGGTGCCCGCGGACTACGACCAGAGCGTCGTGGGCAAGCGGCTCAGCGAGATTGCAGCGGCGCGGAAGGCCGACCCGTGGGACGTGCTGTTCGACGTGATCATCGGCACCAGAGGGCGGGTCGGGGCGCTCTTCCACATGATGAGCGAGGACGACGTGCGCACTGGGCTCGGCGCGCCGTTTGTCACGATCGGCACCGACTCTGCGGCGATTCGCACCGAGGGTCCGCTCGCGCAGGGCCAACCGCATCCGCGGGCCTACGGCACGTTTCCGCGCGTGCTGAGCAAATACGTGCGCGACGAGCGGGTGATGACGCTCGAAGAGGGCGTGCGGCGCATGACCGGGCTGGCGGCGGAGCAGTTCTCGATTCGCGATCGCGGCGTGGTGCGGGAAGGGAACTACGCCGACCTCGTCGTGTTCGACCCTGCCACCATCGGCGATCCGGCCACCTACGAGAAGCCACACCAGTACGCGCGCGGGATCGACTACGTGATCGTGAATGGCGCGGTGGCGGTGACCCCTGCGGGCGTGACCGGGACGCGTGCAGGGCGCCCGCTCTATGGACCCGGGCGCACGCGGTAGCGAGGTGTCACATGTACTGTTTCGCGGCGTCGGCGGATCGGTCACGTTGCCCGATCCGCGCACGATCATGATCGACCGGCGCGATGGCGGCCAGCTCGTGGTCTATCCGCCGCGCCGCGTGTGGGACCGTACGGCGCTCGATGCGAGCGAGCTGATGCAGTGGAACCTGCTCGTGACGGCCACGGCCGCCGCCATGCTCGAGACGCTGCCGCAGTTGCGGGACGGCTGCGTGAACTACTGGGATGCGGGCAACTGGGCGCTCAACGTGGAGGCCGCGCCCGAGGGACCGAAGACCGGGCCGGCGCACCGCGTGTTGCATCAGCATCTCGTGGGTCGAAGCCCAGGGTCGACCGACCCGTCGTGGGCGTGGGGCGAATCGCCCTTCTTCCCTCGCTTCACTGATCGCTTCGCGTGGTCCGCAGGCAAGGCGCCGTTCACGCCGGCCGAGTGTGCCGCGCTCGTGGCGCGTCTGTCGCAGCTGCTGGTCGAGCGTTACGGCGTGTTCGATGCGGCCGCCGGTGCAACGTCGGTCTGTGCAAGGTGCGGCTATCCCACGCCCGCCGTCGATCTCGATCCAGTCATGAGGTTGTGTCCGGGTTGCTCCGCCGGGGACACTCCGTGATCACGCCCGCGCTGGTGGTGTTCTCACACGCATTTGTGCGCGTCGGTGGCCGACGTGCCGGCGATGTTCGGCCTGGGCTAGGCGAAGAGCTTCGTCAGCGAGAGCGAGAATCCGGGCAGGAGCGGTGTCGTGAGGGCGGCGTGAGTGCTGGCACTCAGCGGCTCGATCTGCGAAAGACTGCCACCGGGCGCCCGACGATTCACCGTCAATTCGCGGGCGGTCGTTGAGTCATCATGATGCGCAAGACACCTGAAGCCCGAACGCCGCGACACTGAACACATGTCTCCGCCCAAGGAGAAGGCCATGGCCGAGGATCACCGCGACCTACCACCGACCACGCTCCCCCCCCGCACTGATCCGGTGGATCCATCCGATCAGCACGTGGTGGTCCGCGTCGACACCAGCGGGTTGTCGGATCGCGGGCTGAGGCGGACCAGCAACGAGGACCATTTCCTCGTGGCTCAGCTCGACCGCACGTGGCGCACGCTGCAGACGAACATGCCTGCCGACGCGTTCCCCTCGGCCGTCACCGACAGCATCACGGTGCAGATCGTGGCTGACGGGATGGGCGGTGCCGTTGGCGGGGCGGTGGCGAGCCGCACCGCCATCGCGACGTTCGTGGACATCGTGCTCCGCACCCCGGCCCTGATCTTCCGGCTCGACGAACAGAACACGAAGGACGTGCTGACGCGCATGACGGCGCGCTTCGAGCAGATGAAGCAGGCGCTGGAAGAGGCGGTCCGCGTCGACCCGACGCT
>JANORI010000443.1:0-3355 GCA_031415235.1 Acidobacteriota bacterium
TCCCCCGACTGCGTAATCGCAACAGCGAGTGTCTTCGGGCCGGCGAGCGGCCGGCGGTAGCGATACTCGGACCCGTAGTCGACTTCAACCGGCACGCGCGCCAGCCCCTCGATCAGGAACTTGCCGACCAGCGCCGCGTGCCACGACGTGCCGCAGGCAATCAGGGTGACGCGGTCGATGCTGGTCAGGTCAGCGTCGGAGAGCCCCGTGTCGTCAGGGAAGATCGTGCCGGTATCGAGCGACACTCGGCCCAGGATGGTATCGCGCACGGCCGCCGGCTGCTCGAAGATCTCCTTCAGCATGAAGTGCTTGTAGCCAGCCTTCTCTGCGGCGATTGGATCCCAGGTGACCCGCGTTGGGGTTTTGGCGATCGTCGCGCCGGCAAAGTTGGAAAAAATCGCGCCGGCCTGCGTAACCACGGCCATCTCCTGGTCGCCCAGGAACACGACGTCGCGGGTGTACTGCAGGATGGCCGGGATGTCGGAGGCCACGAAATACTCGCCGTCACCGAGGCCCACCACGACCGGCGGACCGTTGCGCACGGCCACGATCTTCTGCGGGTCGTCGGCCGAGAGCAGCACCAGCGCGAAGAGCCCTCGCAGCCGCGTCATGGCGCGGCGCACCGCGCCGTCGAGGCCGTCGTCCTTCCACTCGCGCTCCACCAGATGCGCCACCACTTCGGTGTCGGTTTCGGTGACGAAGGTGTGCCCCTGCGACTGCAGCTCCCGCTTCAGCTCCAGGTAGTTCTCGATGATGCCGTTGTGCACCACCACGATCCGGCCCTTGCAGTCGCGGTGCGGGTGCGCGTTCTCTTCCGTGGGCCGGCCGTGCGTGGCCCACCGCGTGTGGCCCAGGCCGTACTCGCCCGTGAGCGGATCGGCTGCGAGAACCGTTTCCAGGTTGCCCAGCTTGCCGGCACTGCGCCGGATGATCAGCTCACCGTCAGCCACGACGGCAATGCCGGCCGAGTCGTAGCCGCGGTATTCGAGCTTTCGCAGTCCCTCGATGATGAGCGGCACGACCTGCCGCGGTCCGATGTAGCCGATGATTCCGCACATGTGTCGATACTCGCTTCGTCCGGCGTCACCGGCTCTGTGGTTTGGTGCCGCGTCTGGCGACCCAGCCGACTTTATTCGTCTGACGGCCTCGGGCAATGCCCAGGGCACCGTCAGGCACGTCCTGCGTAATGGATGAGCCGGCCGCCACGTATGCGCTCGACCCGATGCTGACGGGCGCCACCAGGGTGGAGTCACTGCCCACAAACGCCCGGTCACCGATAACCGTCTGGTGCTTCGTCTGACCGTCGTAGTTGCACGTGATGGTGCCGGCACCAATATTCACGCCAGCGCCCACCGTAGCATCTCCAATATAGGACAAATGACCAATTTTTGTACCTTCGCCGATCTCAGATTTTTTGACCTCGACGAAATTTCCGATATGCACGTGCGCGCCGAGCACTGACTTTGGTCGTAATCTGGCAAATGGCCCAATATCAGCCCCCTGCCCAACCCTCGAATCAGTGAGCACGGAGTGGTTCAGGATCTCGACGTCGTCGGCAATCGTGGAATTAACGACCCTGACGCCCGCATGCAGCTCGCAGTTGACGCCAATTAGCGTATTTCCTTCGATGACAACGAAAGGGTGAATGATCGAATCTTGACCAATCCTGACGTCTGGACCGATATAGGCGGTGGCGGGGTCGACCAACGTGACCCCGCTATCCATGAGCGCCTGGTTCGTGCGCAGCTGCAGAAGCCGTCCTACCTCGGCCAATTCGGCGCGTGTGTTGATGCCGCGAATTTCGTCGGGATTGGCGAGGACCTCCGCATGCACGGCTCGCCCGTCGCGACAATAGATGTCGACCAGGTCGGGCAGATAGTACTCGCCCTGGGCGTTGGCGGACCCGACGCCAGCCAGGGCACCAAAGAGCGGCGCCAACTCGAAG
Organism: Acidobacteriota bacterium; assembly: GCA_031415235.1. Classification (GTDB taxonomy): domain Bacteria; phylum Acidobacteriota; class Vicinamibacteria; order Vicinamibacterales; family UBA2999; genus CADEFD01. Next base: position 1,946 of record JANORI010000443.1, read on the forward strand.
ACGTAGACGCCGCTGTTGATCTCGTCGATGACGCGCTCGACTTCCGAGGCATCTCGGTGCTCCACAATGCGCTCGAGCCGCCCCTCTGTCCGCACGATTCGGCCGTAGCCGGTCGGATCGGCCACTCGGGCCGTGGCCACGACCATCGCGGCCTGCTTCGCCGCCTGGATTTCCAGCAGTCGGGCCACGCTCGCGGTGGTCAGCAGGGGCACGTCACCAGAGAGCAGCAGCACGCGCCCGGTCTGGCCTTCCAGAATCGACCGAGCCTGCAAGAGCGCGTGCCCGGTGCCGAGCTGAGGCTCCTGCAGCGCGAACTGCACGTCATGTGCACGCGCAAACCAGCCCCGCACGTCGTCGGCGCCGTGTCCAAGCACCAGCGTGATCGACCGGGGCTCGAGCGACCGAGCCAGCCGCACGACCCACTCGACGAGCGGCAATCCGCCGGCCCGGTGCAGCACTTTGGGCAGCGCAGACCGCATTCTGGTGCCTTTGCCAGCTGCCAGGACTACGACATGCAGATCTTCAGAGGCCATCGTTTGGTTTCTCGGCTACAACCGACTCGTCCGTCAGATCTTGGAGCGGCGAACGATGTCGTAGACCTCGTTGGCCGACAGCCCGACGGCCTCTCCGACATCCCGGGCGGCCGCACGTCCCTTTTTATCTGTTATTCGACCAAACATGGAGAGAATGTCTTCGTCAGACGGGCGTTCGCGGGCGGATTTATCCTCGACCTTCTGAGGAGCAACGACCGTGAACTCACCAGCCACGACCTTGAGTTGCTCGATAATCTGACTCGGCGACCCTCGGTAAACGGTCTCGTGCAGCTTGGTCAGCTCGCGAAAAACAATCAGGTGGTCATTTGACCAATTACTAAACTCTTCGAGCGTGCGGAGGATGCGATGTGGCGCCTCGAAGAACACCACGGGACCCAGGACATTCGCCTGTACGAACCGAACGAACCAGCTTTTTCTGTCTTTTGACTTAACTGGTGGAAATCCGAGGAAGGCGAACCCGTCGCCCTCGACTCCCGCCGCGGAAAGCGCTGCCATCACGGCACTGGCTCCGGGAATCGGCTCCACCCGGATGCCCGCTGCCACGGCCGCCGCGACGAGCTTCGCGCCAGGGTCGGACACGGCTGGGGTGCCGGCGTCAGAGACCAGCGCCACCGATTCGCCTTGAGCCATCCGGCCAATCAACAACGCCGCGCGTTGACCTTCGTTGTGCTCGTGCACGCTGATGAGCGGCACGCTGATGCCAAAATGCCGAAGAAGCAGGCCCGTGTGCCGGGTGTCTTCGGCCGCCACCACCGAGGCTTCGCGCAGCACTCGGACCGCTCGAAACGTGATGTCTTCGAGGTTGCCGATGGGAGTTGCGACCACGAAGAGCGTACCGGCCATTGTGGCGGGTTTT
>JANORI010000444.1:0-1508 GCA_031415235.1 Acidobacteriota bacterium
GCGCCCGGCGGCCTGGTGGAGTCGGTGGCCTGGAAGATCCTTCCTCCCCGCATGCGCAACGGCTACATGGAAAGCTACAAATCCGAGATTGCCGCCTACGAGCTCGACAAGATCCTCGAACTGGGCATGGTCCCGCCCAAGGTGGAACGGAAGGTCGACGACGAGGTGGGCGTCGCCATCATGTGGGTCGCGCCGGCGACGAGCTTCAAGGAGTCGGGCGGTGTGCCCAAGGTCCCAACCGTCCACCAACCGAGGTGGAATGCGCAGCTGACCAGGGCCAAGATGTTCCACAACCTCATCGGCGACATCGACCCGAACCTCGGGAACTGGCTCGTCGATCCCGAGTGGAACCTGATCCTGATCGACCATTCCCGCGCGCTGACGAAGACCAAGACCCTCGTGCACAAGATGCTGGCGCGTGACGACGCGTTGTGGACGCGCATGATGGCGCTCACGGAAGCATCGCTGACCTCGGCCGTGGGCCAATGGCTCGGTTCGGACGAGATCCGCGCCCTGCTCGAGCGTCGGGGAAAGATGCAGGCGGCACTGGAGAAGCTGGCCGGTCAGAGGCCATGACGGGCCGCTGGTGCTACGTCTCCCTCACTCCGCGGCCGCGGAACCAGAACACCATTGCGGCCAGCACGAGCAGCGTGCCGTTCAACCCAATCACCGTGGGCACCGAGAACGCGGTGGCGATGTTGCCGCTGACGAAGTTGCCAAGCGGCGAGGCGCCGCGAAACGCCACCATGTAGATGCTCATCACCCGGCCGCGCATCTCGTTGGGCGCAATCAGCTGCACGAGCGAGGTAGTCATCGAGAAGGTCGACACGAGCAGTCCGCCGCCGATGAAGAGCAGCAGCTCGCTCAGCCACAGCTGACGCGTCAGCGCGAACGCGATCATCACGCAGCCGAAGGCGAACACGCCGCCAAGCAGCGCCCGGCCCATCGCGCGCGACCTGCCCAGCCACGCCACCGTCATCGCACCCAGTACGGCGCCCGAGCCCGAGAACGCCATCATCTCCGTATAGAGGCCCACGTCTTGCTGGTAGACCTCTTTGACGATAATGGGCAGGAAGGTGAGCAGTGGGAAGCCGAGGAATGCGGCCACGAAGCCCAGCACGGTGAGCGCCACGAGCGTGGGCTGACTCTTCACGTAGCGCAGGCCGCCCTTCATCTCGTCGATCATCGGCTTCTGCGCCGACGGCGGAATGTGCTTCACGTGCAGCGCGAGCAGCGCCGCGATCACGAACAGGAACGACACGCCGTTCAAGCCGAAGCACGCCACCATGCCGAAGGCCGTGAGCGCCGCGCCGGCAATGAGCGGGCCGATGATGCGCGCCAGGTTGAACTGGATGGAGTTGAGCGCCACCGCGTTCGGCAGGTTCTCTTTGCTGACGAGCGACGGGATGAGCGACTGATAGGCCGGACCGCCAAACGCCTGCGCCATGCCCGTGACGGTCGAGAGCGCGAGGATGTGCCACACGCGCACCACGTCGAAGTAGACGAGC
>JANORI010000445.1:0-3191 GCA_031415235.1 Acidobacteriota bacterium
AGCCCCGGCCAGACGGGTGCCCTGGGGAGCCGACTGTTCCTGGAAGGTGACGGGCTGGGCGCGCTGCAATTTCACGTCGAAAGACCCTCACACGTGTCGATAGTTTGCCTAAGTACTGATGCGTCGTCGAAACTGTCATACACCTGCATTGCGTCGAAATAAGGATGTGACTGTCGAACGATATCCATTTTATGTTAGTTTCGTCGAAAAATACGTCGAATTGCGCGGCGACAATTAGATCTGCCGCATAGCGACAACTAGATCTGCCGCTTCGGGTCGGTCGGCTGGACTGTGCCAGCCTGTGATCAATGGTCACAGATGCACAGGTCCGGCTCATGAGGCAGACACGTATGGATGGCAAGACCCAGGCGGCCGCGGCGGCCGCCAGTAGCATGAGTCTCCGGACGGCGCGGGAGTGGGACACGGGTCCGGCGCCGTCGGCCACGACCCAGATCCGGGACTGGCGGACCCGCCCAGATCCCTTTGCGGCGGTCTGGCTGACCGATGTCGAGCCGCTGCTGCGGAGCGACCTCAAGGGCGTCCTCGAGGCGAAATTGGTGCTGGAGGTGTTGCGGACGCGGTATCCCGAGCAGTTCCAGGCCGGGCAGGCGCGGACGCTGCAGCGGCGCTTTCGCGACTGGCGGGCGCGGCACGGCGTCGAGCCCGAGGTGTTCTTCGAGCAAGTCGCCGTCCCCGGGCGCGAGGCGGCGATCGACTTCACACATGGCGCCGAGCTCGGCGTGACGATCGCCGGCGACCCGTTTCCGCATCTACTCTTCGAGTTCGTGCTCAGTTACAGCCACTGGACGTGGGTGGCGGTGGCGTTCGGGGAGACGTTCGAGGCGCTGGTCGCGGGCGTGCAAGGCGCGCTGTGGGCGCTGGGGGGTGTGCCGGCAATCCTGCGCAGCGACAATCTGTCGGCCGCGACCCACGAGCTGAAAGCCAGTAGCGGGCGCGACCTCACGACCCGCTTTCGCGCCGTGCTCGAGCACTACGGGATGCGCTCGAGCCGGATCACGCCGGGCAAGGCCCACGAAAACGGCGTCGCCGAGCAAGCCCATCGCCGGCTGAAGTCGCTGGTCGCGCAAGCGCTGCTGGTGCGGGGCCATGCGGACTTCGCGGCCATCGCCGCGTACGAGGCCTTCGTCCAGGAGGTGGTCGCGTACTGGCGCAACCGGCCCGTGGCCGCCCGTCTGGCCGAGGAGCGGCCGGCGCTCCGCGCCCTGCCCTCCGCCGCGATTCCCAGCTACACGACCTACGATCCGGTCGTGCGCCGGTGGAGCACCATTCGCGTGGCGCATCGCACCTACTCCGTCCCGGCGCAGTTGATGGGCCACACGGTCGAAGCGCGCGTGCACCCCAATGTCGTCGAAGTCCGCTACCGGGGCCAGGTCGTGCAGACGATGCCGCGGTTGCGCAAGGGCGACGAGCATCGCATCGACTACCGCCACGTCATCGGGTGGTTGGTGCGCAAGCCCGGCGCCTTCGCGCGGTATCGCTATCGGGAAGACCTCTATCCGTCGGTCCTCTTCCGTCGGGCGTACGACGCGCTCGTGCGCACGCATGGCGAGCGCGCCGACGTGGAGTACCTGCGGATCCTGCAGCTGGCGGCCACGACGGGAGAAGCGCGCGTCGCGGTCGTCCTCGCCGCCGTGCTCGATCAGATCGGCGGGTTCGACTACGTCACCGTGCAGGCGCAGGTTGCGCCGCCCGTCTGCGTCGTGCCCGTCATTCATATTCCGCGGCCCGATCTCGCGGTCTACGATGCGCTCCGGACCGGAGCGGCCGCATGAGCCGCACGGTCTCGACGCGCACCATCGGCGATCAGATCACGACCCTGCTGACCGGATTCACGCTCACGACGGCCGCGCGCGAATTGGTGTCGCGGTTCGTCAGCGCCGAGCAGCAGCCCGCCTTCCCGGTGCTCTTGGACGTACTGCAGCTGGAGGCCGACGAGCGCCACGAACGTCGCATCACCCGGTTGCGCCGCGCCTCGAAGCTGCCGCCGGGGAAGACCTTCGCCACGCTGGACGAAGGGCGCTTGCCGCCGACGCTGGTGCGCCGCCTCCATGATCTCGCCGAGGGCGACTTCCTCGACGACGCGACCAATGTGTTGGCCTTCGGCCTGCCCGGCGTCGGCAAGAGCCACGCCATGTGCGCCGTCGGCCACGCCCTCATCGAGCGCGGCCACGCCGTCCTCTTCATGCCGACCTATAACCTCGTGCAGGAACTCTTGGCGGCCAAGCGCGATCTGGCGTTGCCGCGGGCGCTGCGCAAACTCGATCAGTTCGCCGTGCTGATCCTCGATGACGTGGGTTACATCCAGCAGAGCCCCGAGGAAGCCGAGATTCTCTTCACGCTCCTCGCCGAACGCTACGAGCGGCGCTCGGTCTTCATCACCAGCAATTTGATTTTCGCGCAGTGGGATCGGATCTTTCGGGATCAAATGGCCACGGCCGCGGCGATCGATCGCTTGGTGCATCACTCGGTGCTGCTGGAATTCGATGTGCCCAGCTTTCGGACCGAGCACGCGAAGCGCCGGGGGAAAGGCCCCCCACCCCGACCGGAGGCCGCCTCGTGACAGAAACGACCGCTCAGGATGCCCCAGGATCGACGATCGCCCTGTGGGACGACCTGAGGGCCGACGGGATTGGCCATGCTGGCGACACTGCGCGACTCGTGCGGCACGTCTCGAGTCGGCCTCCCGTGTCTCATCAGCCGCACGGACGAAGAGGCCGTGGACGCTGCCGGACCCGTGGACGCACAGAACGCGCCCACCGGTCCTTGGAAAACCGCGGACGGTTTTCCACGAGCGTCCACCGCCATCCTCGGGTCTTGGATTCAGAGAAAGAATCACACGGCAGCCACGGCCACCAACCGGCCGACAACAACCGAGTGCGGCCGGTGGTGGCCGACACTCCTTCGCTGACTCTTCGCCGGCAGAAATAGTTGTCGCCAACCGGCAATAGTAGTTGACGCCGCGCAGCTGTAGATAAGGACGGAAAGGCGACGAACGAAACGCGGTGTGTCGAAGGTTGCAAGAACTGTGCAGACGGCCTCAAAATCCTCCGCGGTAAGTGCGTCGACACTGTCGAGGAGCATTTCGCACGCATCGACCACGCGCACTCTGAAGGAATCGTAGAAAACCGCGCGACGCGCGTGCTTGTTCCAGAGAAGCAAGTATCGTTCAC